>JAJZUN010000326.1 GCA_021848555.1 Pseudomonadota bacterium
CCTGGCGGCGGCCGTCTATACCTACCTGGCCCGTGCCCCATCCAGGCTGCTGCTGTTGACCTTGGAGGATGCTTTTGGCGCACGCGAGCAGCCGAACCTGCCCGGAACCACCGAGCCGGCCTACCCTTGCTGGCGCCTCAGGGCGCCGCTCAATCTGGAAGAGTGGAGCGGCAATGACTACCTGAAAGGCATCCTGCAGACGCTGCGCCGCGAGCGCCCGGTGGTCGGGGTGGGGGCAGCGGCCGAGGGCGCGGTGGGGGAAGGGGTGCAGTCGTGGATTCCGCGCGCCACCTACCGCCTGCAACTGCATCGGGACTTCAATTTGCGCGCCGCCACGGCGCTGCTTCCCTATCTGGATGACCTGGGCGTCAGCCACTGCTATCTCTCGCCCATCCTCAAGGCGCGGCGGGGCAGCCGCCATGGCTATGACATCACCGACCATACCAGCCTGAATCCGGAAATCGCGAACGCCGAGGATGTCGACCGTTTTGCCGCCGCGCTGAAGCGGCGCGGCATGGGACAGATCCAGGACATCGTGCCCAACCACATGGGGATCATGGGCACCGACAACGGCTGGTGGCTGGACGTGCTGGAGAACGGGCCGGCTTCAAGATTTGCCGGCTATTTCGACATCGACTGGCAGCCGATTGCCGAAGGGCCAGCGGGCCAGGTCCTGCTGCCGGTGCTGGGCGGGCACTATGGCGCCGTGCTCGAGGCGGGCGAGCTGCAGCTCGTGTTCGACGCCGAGGAGGGCGCGTTCAGCGTACGCTATGCCGAACATCGTTTCCCGGTGGACCCGCGCGAATACCCGCGCATACTCGGCCGCGGCCTGGACCGCTTGGAGGCGCGCCTAGGAGCGGAGCACGCGGTCCTGTTGGAATTCCAGTCGCTGATTACCGCCTTCGGACACCTGCCCGCCCGCGACGATGTGACGGTCGAGGCAGTCGCCGAGCGTGCCCGGGACAAGGAAGTCCACAAGCGGCAACTGGCGACGCTCTATGCGAACAATGCCGACGTCGCCCAGTTTGTCGAGGAAAACATCGCGGCATTCAATGGCGCCGGCGCGGGCGAATCCAGCTTTTCCCTGTTGCATGAGCTTCTGCAGGCCCAGGCGTACCGGCTTGCGTTCTGGCGGGCGGCAGCGGATGAGATCAATTACCGCCGCTTCTTCGATATCAACGATCTTGCGGCCCTGCGCATGGACAACCCGGAGGTGTTCGAGGCCACGCATCGCCTGATCAAGGCCCTGCTTGCGCGCGGCTATGCGAACGGCCTGCGCATCGACCATCCCGACGGGCTGTATGCGCCCAAGGAATATTTCGAACGCTTGCAGGCCATGGCGGCGGGGCTCCTGGCGCCTTCCCCGGGGGGCGTGCCGGCAAGCGCCAAACCTTTGTACCTGGTGGTGGAAAAAATACTCGCCGCCCACGAGCATCTGCCGGAGTCCTGGCCGGTACACGGCACCACCGGATATGACTTCAGCGCAGCCTGTGGAGGACTTTTCGTTGACGGCCGCGGCCAGGGCGCCTTGACGCGCGCCTACCAGCGCTTTGTTCGGCAGCGTCCGGATTTTGATGAGCTGCTGCGTGCGAACAAACGCCTGATCATGGAGATCAGCCTCGCGGGCGAACTGCATGTCCTGGCGGCGCAGTTGACCCGCATCGCCAAGCGCGATCGCCGCACCTGCGACTTCACCCGAAACAGCCTGCGCAAGGCACTTGCGGACGTGGTGGCGAGCTTTCCCGTGTACCGCACCTACGTCGCGGATTGCGAGGCATCGCCGATCGACGTCCGCTATGTGGACTGGGCTGTCAGCGTCGCGAAAAAGCGCAGCGGGGCGCCGGACAACAGCATCTTCGACTTCGTACGCGATGTTCTGCTCACGCGGCACGGCGAGGAAAAAGGCGAGGATTTCCGCGCGGAGGTCTGCGCGTTTGCCATGAAATTCCAGCAGTACAGCGGCCCCGTAATGGCAAAGGCAGTCGAGGACACGACCTTCTACCAATACAATCGCCTGGTATCGCTGAATGAAGTCGGCGATGACCCGCGCAGCTTCGGCGTCTCGCCGGCGGCATTCCACCACGCGAATCAGGAGCGCGCCCGACGCTGGCCGCATGCCCTGTTGGCCAGCTCCACGCACGACAGCAAGCGGTCGGAGGATATGCGCGCCCGCATCAGCGTGCTGTCCGAAATGCCGGAAGAGTGGCAAAACGCGTTGACGCGCTGGCACAAGCTCAATCGGCCGCTGCGCCGCAGGCTGGGCACGGAGCAGGCGCCGAGCCGCAACGAAGAGTATCTCCTGTACCAAACCCTGCTTGGCGTATGGCCGTTCGACAAGCCTGATGACCAGGGCCTGGCGCAGCTTAGGGAGCGCCTGGAAACCTACATGGTGAAGGCAAGCCGGGAAGCGAAAACACATACCTCCTGGCTCAATCCGGACACGGAATACGAAACGGCGATGCTGAATTTTCTGCGCGCCCTGCTCTCGCCCCAGCCGCGCCATCCTTTCCTGCGCGACTTTCTGCCGTTCCAGGAACGCATTGCCTGGCTGGGTGCGTTAAGCAGCCTCGCGCAGCTCATGCTGAAGCTCACTTCGCCGGGGGTGCCGGATATTTATCAGGGCAACGAATTGTGGAATTTCAGCCTGGTCGATCCCGACAACCGTCGAGCGGTGAACTACGAGGCACGGCGCGCGGCCCTGCGCGAGGTCAAGCGCATGCATGCAGAAAGCGGCGCGGCGCGATGCGCGCAAAGCCTGCTCCAGGCGCTGCCGGACGGCAAAATAAAGCTCTATCTGACGTGGAAGACACTGGCGCTGCGACGCGAGTTGGCATCGTTGTTCCGCGACGGGAACTATCTGCCGCTGCAGGTCCAGGGTCGGTACGCCGACCACGCGTGCGCGTTCTTGCGACAGGCCGATGGCGAAGCGCTGGCGGTCATGGTGCCTCGGCTGCTGAGGGGGCTCATTGGCGAACCTGGCCACCTGCCTGTCGGCCATGCGGCGTGGGGCGACACCTGGGTGGAGCTGCCCGATCGGCGATACGGCCGGTGGACTGATGTGCTGACAGAGCAGACGCTGGAGGCGGGAACTCTTGGGGAGGGCTTTGGAATTCCGCTGGCGAAGGTTTTCGGCATCTTTCCCTATGCACTGCTGCATGCGCGCACTTAATAAAAGTAATAAAAGGCCCTGGCGCGCAGGCCAGGGCAAAAATCCCGCCAACGATGGGTGAAGGAGCGATGGCGGGCAATCCATCCTTACCTTTCCCGGCGGCTGGCGCAATGACCTGGATCAACCGGCTCATGCCGTGCGGAAAAAGGGCTGCGCTCGACGCGACCAGCCCCGCTTGACGAATCGATGACGATGGCGCCGGTTCGCGCTGCAGGCAGCGGACGCGATGGCGCCCCATCGCGCTACCGCATCATGCCGGCAAGGTAACGGCTGAGCGTCACGCGCCTCTGGGCGCAAACATGATGATGGCCATGCCCGCCAGGGCCACACTCGCACCAACCAAATCCCAGATCGTGGGCGTGATGCCTTCGACCGCCCATAGCCACAGGATGGCCACGGAAATGTAGACCCCGCCGTAAGCCGCGTAAACGCGGCCGGCGGCGGTCGGATGCAGGGACAGGAGCCAGGCGAAGGCTGCCAGACTGAAGGCCGCCGGAACCAGCAACCACGCGCTCCTGCCCTGCGTGAGCCAGAGGTAGGGAAGATAGCAGCCGACGATTTCGGCGATCGCGGTCACGAAGAATAGAGCGATGGTTTTCAGTTCGAACATGGGGCGGCGCCGTCCGAAGATGCGTCTTCAATGGCTGCTGCGCACATGCCCGCCGGATTTGCGGCGCCGGCTCGGGGTGCCGCCGGCCAAGCCCTTCAGTATCCCGCAATGTTCGGCCTTGTCGGTGGTGGAACACTGGCTGCGCAAGGTTTCCAATTGGCGGCGCAGGAGCGTCAGTTCCTCGATGCGCTCGCTGACGTGGTGGATATGCTCGTCCAGCAGAGCATTGACCTCGCCGCAATCGGCCGAGGGCATGTCCCGGAACTTGAGCAGGGTGCGGATCTCGTCCAGGTTCATGTCCAGGCTGCGGCAGTGGCGGATAAAGCGCAGGCGTTCGATGTGCGCTTGGTCGTAGAGGCGGAAATTTCCGGCGCTGCGCGCGGGCGCGGGAAACAGGCCTTCGCGCTCGTAATAGCGGATGGTGACAACCTGGCAGCCTGATTGGCGCGCCAGTTCGCCGATTTTCAGGTGGGGCATATGCGTTCGCGGATCGGGTTCTTGACTCTATAGTAACTATACGGTGCATTTTGCTCAAAAATCCACCGCCGGCAGCGCGCCCGGCCATGCATACGGAATTACACCATGGCACATGACCACAAACACTGCGATCACGACCACGCTGCGCATCATGACCACGATCATGAGCACGCCCGCAGTCACGGGCACCACGTCCATGCACCGGCCGGCTACGGACGTGCCTTCGCCATCGGCATCATCCTCAATACCGCCTT
>JAJZUN010000327.1 GCA_021848555.1 Pseudomonadota bacterium
TTGGCAAAATAAGGGTCCACCATATTCGGCATCGCGATGAGAAAATGGTGGGTAAGATCGATCGCCACGCAACCATTTTATCCCTCCGGCGGAACAATCACAATTTTGGTTTGCGCGGACGCGGCTAAGAGCGGTATTCGACAGCCGGCTAGATTTCCACCATCTCGAAGTCTTTCTTGCCCGCGCCGCATTCGGGGCAGGTCCAGCTGGCGGGTACATCGTCCCAGCGCGTGCCCGGCGCAATGCCCTCGTCGGGAACGCCGGCGGCCTCGTCATAGAGGTAGCCGCAGATGACGCACATCCAAGTCTTGAATTCGGTGCTGCTCGATGTGGCTGTCATATCCCGCCGCCTGGTTTGGGTTAAAATAGCGCCGCATCTTACCCTGTAGCCATGTCTAGTTCCAGCGTGGCGCCCACCATGCCCATTTCCCTGCCGCCTATCGTACTCAGCTTTGCCGCCGCCGACCCCACGGGTGGCGCCGGTATCCAGGCTGATCTGCTCACGCTCTCGAGTATGGGCTGCCACGCCCTGACCGTCGTCACGGCAATCACGGTGCAGGATACCGCGGGGGTCGAGGATGTGCTGCCGATAGACGCCGATTGGGTCAGCGACCAGGCGCGCGTGCTATTGGAGGACATGCCGGTGGCCGCATTCAAGATCGGCCTGCTGGGCAGCGTTGAAAACTGCGCCGCCATTGCCGAGGTGATTTCGGACTATCCCGATGTGCCGCTGATCCTGGACCCGGTGCTAGCCTCGGGCCGCGGCGACGAACTGGCGGCAGAAGACCTGATCGAGGCGATGCGCGAAATGCTGATCCCGCAGACGACCATCATCACGCCCAACAGCCTGGAAGCGCGGCGCCTGGCCGATGACGGCGGCGACGAGGAGCGGTCCCTGGAGGATTGCGCCAGGCGCATACTCGATATGGGCTGCGAGTACGTGCTGATCACAGGCACGCACGAGAACACGCCGCAGGTCGTCAATACGCTCTATGGCCAGCAGGGCGTGATCCGCAGCGACAGTTGGCCGCGCCTGTCCGGCAGCTTTCACGGCTCGGGCTGCACGCTCGCCTCGGCCATCGCGGCGACCCTGGCCAACGGCCTGGACATTCCCGAAGCGGTGCGCGAAGCGCAGGAGTACACCTGGCAGACGCTGAACGCCGGATTTCGCCCCGGCATGGGGCAGCATATCCCCGACCGCTTCTTCTGGGCGCGCGAAGCCGACGACGAGGAGAGCAAACCTGAGGACTGAAGCGTGAAGCGCAAGCTCGCGGGGCTGTACGCGATTACGCCGGATGAAGCGCGCACCGAGGTTCTGGTGCGCAAAGTCGCCCTGGCGCTCCAGGGCGGGGCGTCGGTGGTGCAATACCGGAACAAGACCGCCGGCCCTGAACTGCAGCGCGAGCAAGGGCGCGCGCTTGCCGCCTTATGCCGGGCCGAGGGCGCGGTCTTCGTCATCAACGACGACCTGGCGCTTGCGCTGGAGCTCGACGCCGACGGCGTGCACCTGGGCGGGGAAGACGGCGACCTGGCCGAGGCGAGGCGGCGCCTGGGTAAGAACAAGCTGCTGGGCGCTTCCTGCTATGACCGCATGGAACTGGCCGAGGCGGCGGCGCAGTCCGGCGTGGACTACCTGGCCTTCGGCAGCGTATTCAGCTCGGTCACCAAACCCGGCGCCGTGCGCGCCCCGCTGGCGATATTCGCGACAGCGCGCCGCAGTTTCGGCCTGCCGCTGGTGGCAATCGGCGGCATTACCCTGCAAAATGCGCATCAGGTGTTCGCCGCCGGGGCGGACGCGGTCGCCGTGATCAGCGCCCTATTCGACGCCGACGACATCGCCGCGCGCGCGGCCGGCTTTACCCGACTTTATCAACAACAGCGGATGCAGCAATGAGCAACGAATCTTTGTTTGCCAAGGCCCAGCAGTTCATTCCCGCCGGGGTCAATTCCCCGGTGCGGGCGTTTCGCGCCGTGGGCGGCGCGCCAAGGTTTATCGCGCGCGCGGCCGGCGCCTGCATGTGGGATAGCGAAGGCCGGCGTTATATCGATTACATCGGCTCCTGGGGGCCGATGATCGCGGGCCACGCGCATCCCGAAGTCGTAGCCGCGGTGTGCGCAGCGGCCAAGAACGGACTGTCGTTCGGCGCGCCGACCGAGGCTGAAATAGACATGGCCGAGCTGTTGTGCAGGCTCGTGCCGAGCATGGAACTGGTGCGCCTGGTGAGTTCGGGCACCGAGGCGACCATGACGGCGATACGCCTGGCGCGCGGCTATACCGGCCGCAACCGCGTGGTCAAATTCGAGGGCTGCTATCACGGCCACGCCGACAGCCTGCTGGTGAAAGCGGGCTCGGGCGCGCTTACTTTCGGCCAGCCGAGCTCTTCCGGCGTGCCGTCCCAAGTCGTCGCAGATACCCTGGTGCTCGACTACAACGATGTCGGCCAGCTGGAGCGCTGCTTCACCGAATGCGGCAAGGACATCGCCGCGGTGATCGTGGAACCGGTGGTGGGCAACATGAACCTGGTCGCGCCCAAACCGGAATTTCTGCGCACCATGCGCGAACTGTGCACCAAGCACGGCGCGGTGCTGATTCTGGACGAGGTCATGACCGGCTTTCGCGTGGGGCTGACCGGCGCGCAGGGGCTTTACGGCATCCAACCCGACCTCACCACGCTGGGCAAAGTCATCGGTGGCGGCATGCCGGTGGGCGCTTTCGGCGGACGCCGCGAGATCATGCAGAAAATCGCCCCGCTGGGGCCGGTCTATCAGGCGGGTACGCTCTCGGGCAATCCGGTGGCGGTGGCGGCGGGCCTGGCGACCTTGAAACTGGTGCAGGCCCCGAGGTTCTATGAAAAGCTCGGCGCCAGCACGCGGGCGTTGACCGAAGGTCTGGCTGCGGCCGCAAAAAAGCACGGCGTGGTGTTCTCGGCACAGGCGATCGGCGGAATGTTCGGCATTTATTTTCGCGCCGCGCCCCCGCAAAGCTTTGCCGAGGTCATGCAATGCGACAAAGACGCGTTCAACCGCTTCTTTCATGCCATGCTCGAGCGCGGCGTGCACTTCGCGCCTTCGGCCTTTGAGGCTGGCTTCGTGTCCGCGGCACACAGCCAGCAGGATATCGACGCGACCATAGCCGCCGCCGAAGCCGTGTTCGCGACCATGGGCAAATAGACCGCAAGCTCGCATCGCGTCGGACCGCGGCAGACCTCGACCGCGCGACCGCGGACAGCGCTGCAGCGAGCTGCTGCAGCGCCTGGTGCGATTCGGGATTAGCGCGGCTTCAGATTGTCGCGGATTTCGCGCAGCAGTTTTACTTCTTCCGGCGTTTCGGGCGGCGCCGGAGGTGCCGCCGCCTCTGCCCGCTTCAGCTTGTTGATCCAGCGCACCAGCATGAAAATGATGAACGCGAGAATGACGAAGTTGCTGGCGATGGTGAGAAAGCTGCCGTAGGCGAACACCGGCACGCCCGCCTTCTTCACGGCTTCCAGCGTCATTGCCGTACCCGGCGGAATGTCTTTGAGCGCGAGGAAGTAGTTGGAAAAATCCAGCCCGCCGAGCACCCGCCCGATCACCGGCATGATCAGGTCGTTCACGATGGAATCGACGATCTTGCCGAATGCGGCGCCGATAATCACGCCGACTGCAAGATCCATGACATTGCCCTTCAGCGCAAATTCCTTGAACTCCTTGAGCATGGTCGCGTTTCCTTTTCAGTGATGACGTGGTCAATTTGGCACCAACGGTGCGCGCCTCGCGGGAGCTACGATGGCACAGGCAATCGGCCATGGCAAGGTCGGCATGGATAAGGCCCGCGGTCGGTTCCGGCAGCCGGGTTATGATGGCGGGACCGCCAACTTGAACCTCTGAGCCATGGCTGAGGCGCGTACGCGCAGGGTGCCGGAACGTGACATACGCCCGCAGGAAATCTGGGCCTGGGCAATGTACGACTTCGCCAACTCCGGATACACGACCGTGGTGCTGACCGCGATATTCAACGCTTACTTCGTCGCGGTGGTTGCGGGCGGCGCACCCTGGGCGACCTTTGCCTGGACCGCAGCGCTCTCGGTTTCCTACGCCTTGGTGATCGTCACCGCGCCGGTGATAGGCGCATATGCGGATCTGCGCGCCAACAAGAAGCGATTGCTGTTGTTCACCACCGCCGGCTGTGTACTCGGCACCGCCGCCCTGGCGCTGGTAGGTCCGGGCGATCTGGCCATCGCCGTGGCCTGCGTCGTCATATCGAATTTCTTTTTTTGCACCGGTTGCGATCTGGTCGCGGCCTTTTTGCCGGAACTGGCGCGCGGCAGGGACATGGGCAAGATCTCCGGCTGGGGCTGGAGCCTGGGCTACGTCGGCGGCTTGTCGACCCTAGGCGCCTGCCTGGCGTACGTGACCTGGGCGCAGGCGGCGGGCCAAACGGCGGCGCAATTCGTGCCCGCGACCATGCTCATTACCGCCGCCTTGTTCGCGCTGGCGAGCCTGCCTACCTTC
>JAJZUN010000328.1 GCA_021848555.1 Pseudomonadota bacterium
CCAGCATTACACCGGTCTCACAGGTCATACGGGCCCATCCGCCACCCCATAGAGCCGGGTCTGATCCTCACGGATCTTCCGTTGACCGGCCACGTTCGCCGACCACTCCATAGGGCTTCCCGTGTTGCTACGATCCCCCTGTGCACGCATCCCGCCGCCACTACCCCGGTGGAATCGCCGGGTGCTCACTTCGCTCGCTTCCCCGACGATCACAGCCTTCCCCGTTTTGTGGCCGGGTCGGCTTCCACATCAGCCCTTTCGGGGCCTGCTCGGCGTTCGCTACCGCTGCAGTCTGCGTGCTCGCCAGATCACCTACGTGATCCTCTACACCGAAGGCTTCGGCCGCATCGTTTCCTCCACGACCGCTGCGATTGCTACCGGCTGGAGCGAAAGTTGCCGGGTGGGTCTAACCCACTGAGGGATCGCGCCTTTCACGGCGCACCACAAAATTGGCACAACTTCCTGGTTTTTGCGTCACGGAAGGCGCAACCTTGAAAAGAATGGCGCGCCCGGAGAGATTCGAACTCCCGACCACCTGGTTCGCAGCGTTGACGCAGAGTCTAGTGACCTACCGAAGCTTGCCCGTCTTCCGGACCGAAACAGACCTTATAGTCCGTGCAGATCTTGCAGCTCGGCGCCTTGCACATGTTAACCTCGGCATGATCGCAAAGCTGTTTGTAGAAGAAGCGCTTCCACTTCATGTTATGGGTATTCTTCGCGTACAGTAAGCCGAAATAACGGCGCAGCAACTCGGACAGGGCATCGCGATTGGGGAGCCCCATATCCTGCCAGAGATGATTGTTGTCAAGGCAGGCCGTAGCAACCGCATGCGCGAGCCAGCGGGTTCCGTCCGAGTCGTCGCGCCGATGATCGAGTAGCAGCTTAACAATGTCCGCGAATTCATCATCGCGGAATGCCGGGCACCCGCTGACGCCATCGGGCCGCTCGAAACAGAGCGCGGTCTCACCGCCGGCTGCAGGAAAATAGTGGTCGCGCAGGCGTCCGAGCTCCTCGGTGCCCAGGCCCTGTATTGGCGATCGGGACAACACCCCACCAAGCGCCAATGTCAGCACGTCCCCAGGGTAACGAGCCGCCCCCATTAACGCCTCGTACTCCTGCATCCCCATATCAACCTCCCGCCGCCAAGGGTGCGTGCGTATAGCACTTCTTCGGGCAGATACGAGAGCAGGCCTCGCAGCCGATGCAGTTCTCGGGGTGCGCGATGGTCATGACCTTCTTCTCGTATTCGCCTTCATCATCCTCGTCTTCGCCCACCGCCAGCGCCAGGCGCTCGCCATTCTCGTCGATGCCGACCAGCTGCAGCACATCGCGCCCGCACACACGAAAGCAGCGGCCACAGCCGATGCACTTCTGATCGTTGATCTCCTGGGCGAAACGCGGTGTCCAGTCGCGGCCGTTTGGCCGCAGGGTGACGGTCACGTAGCTCATGCGGTCAGCCGCCAGTTGCTGCCAGACGCGAGCGCGCTTCGGTGAGGTTCTTGTAGGCCTCATAAGTCTGCGCCGCGACTTCCGGGATTTTCTCCCAACCGGTCGGCAGGTCCTCGGCCAGATCGTGCAAGTTCATCTTGAGGTTTGTGGCTTGCGCGTTGAGCTTCTTGATGTTTTTCTTCAATGCTTCCACATCGACGGATGTGCTTTGCTGTTCCATATGCTCCTCCCAGTGCGGGACCTCTGAGTTTGCGTAATCCAGGTTATCGATCGCTATGCTCATAGCCACCTCCTTAACCGTATTTGGCCACCTCAGGAAACTTGTTCACCATCTCGATCCCGGCGGCCACCTGCTTCTCGCCTTCGGCGGCGAGCTTTGCCATGCTGTCGAAACCAAAGCGGTGCACGTCGCGCAGGTGCTTGTTGATCACGATCAGTCGTCCGGCGATCAGCACCAGCCGGCCGAAGCCCTCGTGGTGCATCTTCATCATCGGCGCGACCATGACGCCGGTGGCGCGCTCGATGGCGAGCCCCACGGCGTTGTAGAACAGTTCCAGCCGCCACAGTGTCTCCGGGTCGGGATCATCCATGATCGGCAGCTCGCGGCGTTGCTCCTTGGTGAGGACATAGGGCGCCAACAGCTCGGCGTCGCCCTTGCCATCCCAGGCGCCGTGCGCGTCCTGCGCGCGCCATTGCTTGATCAGCTCCATCACGAACGCCGACTCCATCGGGTCGGTCGTCGCGCCCACTGCCGTGGCCAATGCCTCAGACATTTTGTACCTCGTCTTCGAAATCGAATTGCCGTTCCTGCCCTTTCATCATGACCTTGCGCAACCACGGTGGCGGGGTACCCTTGAGTACCGCTTGCAGCCTTTCCAGGATCTCGGCGATCGGCTCCGGCTCGGTTACCTTGATCGGGTGGATCTTGTTGGCCACGACCCGCGCGGCGCCCGAACCGCCAATTGCGGCCACGTACAGGATCGCGCAATCCTTGATGGCCTCGAGCTTGGGCGCGAGTTTGTCCTCGTTACCGTCTTCCTTGAGGTCACCGTCGAACTGCACGGCCTCGAGGAACTGGTGATCGTGCGGTGTGACTTCGTAGATGGCGATGTTCTTGGCCCAGCCGAAATGCGCGTCCACGCGCTTCAGATCCTGGGTGGCGAATGCGACTTTCATGCGTCCTCCTGCGTTGACTGCGGTGGCGCCGCTAATGAGCCGTAGCCGGCGCATGGGCGGGGATATCGTCCCCGACCCGCGCCCAGGTCGCGGGCGTGTGTTGATGGGCGTTGGCGAGAAAGACGTTGCCGATTTCAAAAATCAGGTCGCGCGTGCCGCGGTACCCGACGGTGAGCCGGTGCGCGGCGCCGAGACGGTCGAAGGTCGGCAACCCCATGCGCACGAACGGCAGGTCCAGCCGCTCGGCCATCTGCCGGCCGTGCGCGTGGGTGATAAGCAGGTCGCAGCCGGCGGCGCGTGCTTCCAGGTCTTCGAGGTCGCCGATCACCACCTCCTCTACCGGCAGTTTCTCCAGCCATGGCGAATCGGTGGTTGTGACCGCGGCGGCGATCTCGGCGCCCATTTCTGTCAGCCACGAACCGATGCCATAGAGCAGATCCGGTTCGGCGCCGATGGCGATTTTCTTGCCACCGAAAAAGAAATGGCCGTCGAGCATCGCATCCACCAGCTGGCTGCGCTGGCGCCGGTACTTGTTGGGCACCGGCCGGCCGCTCAGCCGTGCCAACAACGCCAGCAGCCGGTCGTTGGCTTCCAGCCCAGTGAGACGCTCGAAGAGTTCATACGGCACGCCGGTCTTGGCCTGCAGCGCCTCGCAGGCTGCGCGCATCTGTTCGCCGACGGCGATGGTGAGACCGGCGGCACCGCAGGCGCGGATATCTTTCAGGGTCGTTCCGCCCAGGGTCGTGGGGCTGAAATCGTCCGGCACATGGCCGTCCAGCGACCCGGACAGGTCGGGCAGCACGACCGGATCGAAACCAAAGGCCTCGACGATCTCGCGCAGCTCCTCGATATCGCCCGGCATCAGGTGGCTGCCGGGCAGGATGTTGATCCGGTTCGCCAGCTTCTCGACCGCGGGCTCAACCAGCTGCTCCACGACACACGTCACGGTCTTGCTCCAACCGTCCTGGAACGCTTCCTTATAGTCCGGCGTGGAGACGTACACGATGGCCACGTTCGCCAGCTCGGGGTGGCGAGCGCGGATCAGCGTCAGGTAGCCGTCTACGTCGTCGCCCTTGGTCTCGGTCAGACCAGTGGAGCAAATGCCGATAATTTCGGGCTTGGTGCGATTGCATATATTGAGGATCGCCTGCTCGATGTTTTCCATCCCGCCCATGATGGTGGTGGCCTCGTTCATGGCCGTGGTCTGGAGCGGGATCGCCTCGCGGAAGTGGCGCACGAACACCACCAGCCCGAAGGCGGTGCAGCCCTGCGAGCCGTGCAATACCGGCATGCAGTGGTTCAACCCGAGGAACGCAAGCGCGCCGCCGATCGGCTGGCTCATCTTGAGCGGGTTGACGGTGCAGGACTTTTTGGATCGCGTGACGGTTGCCATGACTTATCCTCAGGTACCAGATACAAGGGTCGAGGGACGAGGAGACGTGAACATCTCCTGCTCTTTTTCCGGCCTCGTACCTCGCACCTCGGCGCTCGTACCTCCACCCTGTTCCCATGGCGCAGGGCGGCGCACCTGCTCCCAGATCGGGTTGTACAGCGCCCGGTCGATCTGCTTGACCAACTCGACCATGCCTTCGTAACCGGCGTAGGCGTGGTGGCGTTCCTGGTTGATGTCGAGCCACGGCACCTTTGCCTTGAGCGCCACGAACTGCGAACGTCCGCCCGACAGCATGATGTCGGCGCGCGCATCCTTGAGCATCTTGTACATCTCGCGCGGGGTCATGTCCTCGATCATGTGCGCGTCCTCGCCCATGATCTCCTTGATGCGCTCCTTGTCTTCCTTGGTGGACTTCTTGACGCTGGTGCCGACGATCTCGATGCCGATCTCCTGCAGCGCCGCCACCAC
>JAJZUN010000329.1 GCA_021848555.1 Pseudomonadota bacterium
TCTCGCCGCCGGGCAGCGCGTTGACCGCCGCGCCCATCGCGGTGAACAGATCGATCGCCAGTCCATTGGTGCGGAACTTGAGGCCCTTGAAATCCGACGTCTTGGTGATCGGCTTCTTGAACCAGCCCAGCGGCTGCGTCGCCATCGGGCCGTAGAGGAAAGACTGGATGGTGGTGATGCCGATCGAATTATAGAGCTTGGCCAGCAATTGCTCGCCGCCGCCGTACCTGTGCCAGGCGAGCAGCATGTTGGCGTCCATGCCGAATCCCGGGCCGGAATTCCACAAGGCCAGCGCGTTCTGCTTGCCGTAGTTGTATCCCAGCACGCCGTGCCCGCCGTCCAGCGTGCCTTTGGCGACCGCTTCCAGCAGTCCGAATGCCGGCACCACCGCACCCGCCGGCAACACCTCGATCTTGAGATCGCCGCCGGTCATGTCGTTGACGATCTTGGCGTAGTCGAGCGCGTACTCGTGGAAAATGTCCTTGGTCGGCCAAGTGCTCTGCCAGCGCATATTGATCGGGCCGGTCTGCGCCTTGGCGATCATCGGGAATCCCAGCGTCGCGGCCCCGGCCGTCGCTGCGGCGGCGCCGGTGAGGAATTTACGGCGCGACAGCGGTTTGGTCTGCTCTTTGCTCATGTCTGCTCCTTTGTATGAAATATTTTTTTCGACGGCCTAGCTGTTCCCGAAAAGAACGCGCCCTGACAGAAACATCAGAGCCAGAACGTTCGGCAATCTGGAAATTTTGATGTCGAACAACGTAAAACGAGCAAATCCTATACCTACGGCCGCCCAAAATCAATGCGCTGGGTCATGTCTACATGCCACGGCAACGCAAACCCGAACCCGGGTCAATTAGGGAAACCGCTTAGCCTGGATCGCGGGACAAAACGCGCCGCCCTAATAGCCCTTCTTCAGCAGTTCAGCAGGATCGGCAGCGCTGCCTGCTGCGGGTGCCGCAGGCGCTGCCATAAGGGGCGCAGCGGGGGCAGCCGCAGCGGGGACGCTAGGTGCAGCAGGCAGGTCGCCGCGCTTGGGCATCGGTTGCCAGCCCAGGGTCAGCATCAGCACGGCGAAACCGACCACGTAGGCGAGGGTCACGTGCCAGCCATGCTTGATCCAGTTGCCGACCGACTTCGCTTCCGGGTACATGTTGGACAGCGCCACCCCGGCGCTGGAGCCGAACCAGATCATCGAGCCGCCGAAGCCCACGGTGTAGGCGAGCATGCCCCAGTCGAAGCCGCCCTGCTTCAGCGCCAGCGCAGTGAGCGGGATGTTGTCGAACACGGCGGAGATGAAGCCCAGGCCGAAGGCGGAATGCCAGGACGCCGCCGGGAGCTGTTCCACCGGCATCATCGAAGCGCAGGTCACCAGCGACAATAGGAAGATCGAGCCCTTGGTCGCCTCCGGCAGCAATTCCCAGTCGGGCCTGCGAAATGGCACGCTCAACAGGAGCGCCGCCCACACCGCCGCACCGATGAAGGGAAAACTGTCCGACATGTCGGTGAAATAGACATTGATCATCACGTTGGCGACGATGGCGGAGACAAGGATCAGGCCGACGATGCCGGCGCGCAGCCAGTCGATGCGGATATGGCTGTGCTCGTGCTTGATAATGGGCGAATACTTGTGCTGCTGCAGGGCCGCGGGTATCCCGCACACCACCAGCGCCACCGCTGCCGCGGCATAGGCATGGAACACCGATACCGGGCTCACCCCGGCGATCCACATCATGGTGGTCGTCGTATCGCCCACCACGCTGCCCGAGCCGCCTGCATTCGACGCAGCGACGATGGCAGCGAGATAACCCACGTGCACCTTGGCGCGGAACAGCGTATGCGCCATCGCCCCGCCGATCAGCGCCGCGGCGATATTGTCGAGGAAGGACGACAGCACGAACACCATTACCAGCAGAATGAACGCGCCCTTCCAGTCGTGCGGCAGGAAGCGCGGCAGCACCGCCGGTATGTGGGTCTTCTCGAAATGCCGCGACAGCAGCGAGAAACCCAGCAGCAGACAGAGCAGGTTGGTCAGGATCACCCATTCGTGGCCGAAATGCGAAATCAGCCCCGGGATGCCGGGACCGGCCTTGAAGCCGGTGAACAGCAGTTTGTACGCGGTGATGACGGCGAGGCCGGTCAGTCCCACGCGCAGGGTGTGGTTGTGAAACAGCGCAACCCCGAGGAGGGTCAGCGCGAACAGAATGAATTCGAACGGAATGCCGAACACGGCCGGGCCGGCGGCAGCATCAGCCGCGAACGCCGGACCGCAGGCAGACAGATACACGGCCACCACCGATGCCGGGCGCAGCAGGTGCGCCGCAGCGCGTGCGAAACTCATTTCTTCTCCTCCCCTTTGCGGCGCGAACAGCTTCGGCCGTGTTTGGAATTATCGCACGCCTGGGGCTGCGCGCGGGAGCGCCGCGCCGCGAGCCACAAAGCAAAACAGCCGCGTCCTCGCGGGCGCGGCTGCATTGCCGTTGCTTGCAGCGTCGACGCCGATCAGGCCTTGAGCGCGGCCAGCACTTCGTCCAGCATCTTCTTCGCGTCGCCGAACAGCATGCGGTTGTTGTCCTTGTAGAACAGCGGATTGTCCACGCCGGCATAGCCCGAGGCCATGCTGCGCTTCATCACGATCGAGGTCTTGGCTTTCCACACTTCGAGCACCGGCATGCCGGCGATCGGGCTCGACGGGTCGTCCTGCGCCGCCGGGTTCACGATGTCGTTGGCGCCGATGATCATGGCGACGTCGGTATCGGGAAAATCCTCGTTCAGTTCGTCCATTTCGAACACGATGTCGTAGGGCACTTTCGCTTCCGCGAGCAGCACGTTCATGTGGCCGGGCATGCGGCCCGCCACCGGGTGGATGCCGAAGCGCACGTTGACGCCTTTCGCGCGCAAGAGCTTGGTGATCTCGAACACCGTGTGCTGCGCCTGCGCCACCGCCATGCCGTAGCCCGGGACGATGATCACGTTCTTGGATTCGCGCAGCAGTTCCGCCGTTTCCGCGGCCAGGATGGGATTGACCTCGCCCGCCGGCTGCGCACCGGCCGCCGCAGGCGCGCTGCCCTCGGCAGTGCCGAAACCGCCCGCGATCACGCTGATGAAATGGCGGTTCATCGCCCGGCACATGATGTAGGACAGGATCGCGCCGCTGGACCCCACCAGCGCCCCGGTGACGATCAAGAGATCGTTGTTAAGCATGAAGCCCGTTGCGGCGGCCGCCCAACCCGAGTAGCTGTTGAGCATGGACACCACCACCGGCATGTCGGCACCGCCGATCGCCATCACCATGTGGATGCCGAACAAGAGCGCGATCACCGTCATCACGAAGAGCGGCGTCATGCCATCGGCCACCGTGTGCGTGTTGATGAACACGCCGCCGAAGTAGATCACCACCAGCAGTCCGGCGAGGTTCATCAGGTGGCGCCCCGGCAGCAACACCGGCTTGCCGGTGATCTTGCCCGACAACTTGCCGAAGGCGATGATGGAACCCGAGAAGGTCACTGCGCCGATCAGGATGCCGATATAGATTTCCACTTCATGGATGGTCTTCTCGGCGCCCTGGAACACGCCCGCTGCCGCCGGGTCGATGTGATTGGCAAAGCCGACCAGCATGGCCGCCAGACCGACCAGGCTGTGCATCAGCGCGACCAGTTCGGGCATCTGCGTCATTTTCACAGTGCGTGCGGCATAGATGCCGATGACCGCGCCGACCGCCATGGCGCCGACGATCCAGCCATAGCCCGCCTTGGTGACCTGCGGGCCCATGACCGTCGCCAGCACGGCGATGGTCATGCCTATCATGCCGTACAGGTTGCCGCGGCGCGAGGTCTCGGGATTGGACAAGCCGCCGAGACTGAGAATGAAAAGTATGGTTGCCCCGATGTAGGAGACTGTAGCCAAAGTTACGGACATTTCTCGTCTTCCTTATTTGCGGAACATTTCCAGCATGCGCTGGGTCACGGCGAAACCGCCGAACATATTGACGCAGGTCAGCGCGATGCCGACCACCGCCAGCCCGAGGATCCACGCCTCCGGCCGGTCGCCGGTAGCCGTAATCGGCGGGGCGACCTGCACCAGCGCCCCGATGGCGATAATGCTGCTGATCGCATTGGTCACGCTCATCAGCGGCGTATGCAGGGCCGGCGTCACGTTCCACACCACCATGTAACCGACGAACACCGCCAGCACGAACACCGTGAAGTGGCCGAGAAACGCCGGCGGCGCGAACGCACCGATGAACCAGAACAGCACCGCCGCGACCAGGAAGGTGATCGCCGTGCTCTTGCCCGAGGCCGGCGCGCTCGCCTCTCCGTGCTTAGGCGCCTTGGCCGGCATGGCGGGCTTGGCTGCCGGCGGGGCCGGCAGCTTGAGGGCGGGCGGCGGCCAGGTGATCGAGCCTTCCTTTATGACCGTCAGGCCGCGGATGGCGTCGTCTTCCATGTTGACGTTGATGACTCCGTCCTTGGTCTTGCACAG
>JAJZUN010000330.1 GCA_021848555.1 Pseudomonadota bacterium
CGCGGTAGTTCGGGTCGCTGCGTTCGGAGGCAGGTTCGCCAGCGGCGATGTCGGGACCGTGCAGGACGGAATAGCCGAGTGACTCCAACCAGCCGAGGGCGGCGTCTTCGACGACGGATTCCGTAAATGAGGTTGTTCCGATACTCATGGTTTCGATGGGCATTTCTTGGTCTTCGCGTAGATCGGATCAACCGCAATTTTCAGTATCTGGACATTGAAACCGAACCCACTTAGCACTTTCCAAGTATTGTTGAGATTAACGCGTGAGAAAAACGGAAGATGCAGCGTTTTCTCCGGTGAATCGCTAATGACAGCAAATACAACGGTGAACTCCTTTTCCTTTGGCCTAGCTCCCGTATCAATGAGATTGCTGAAGGGGTGAGCCAGCTTGGCCTTCACTTTCTTCCGAAACTCGGCATCCAGCTGCAACAGTTGACCGGATACGAACCCTTGCGAAAAAAGATGGCTAAAGACGCTCGACTTTCCATATATCTTTACGTGCACCAACTGTTTGTCGATAGAAAAGAGGTCGCAGACCTCAACTTGGCCGTGTCCGCCACCGTGAGAAATCTTATTCTTGTCATCCAATAGCGCAAACCGCGCCGGATACTTATCGCAAACGCCCTTGTTGTATTTTCCTTCGCCACCGCCTGCGTATACCGGTAGTTGTAGCGAAGAAACGTCGATCTTTTTGAACTCCGCGTTGGTCCGTTCAACGAAGCTCACACTTACGTTGAACCACTTGCCGTCATTCAAAATATACTTCTTCCCGTCGTGATCGATTTCCGCATACAGGCATTTATATACAGGCCAGTGCTTGAACACATACTTGTGATCCGCGTCCGCGCAATGGACATGTCGATGCTTTAGAAGATCGATTGAAACAGGCTGGCCATTCAGCATGGAAAGGAACCCCTGTAGATCGATATCAGGATTCAGGACACCCTTCCTTCTGCTGCTGGCGCAGCGTCGCGGTGAGGCGTTTCATCTTGTCTTCAAACGGTTCGCCGTCGTCCTCGGTGGCTTCGGCGCCGACGTAGCGGCCGGGGGTGAGGACGTGGTTGTGTTTGCGGATGTCGTCGAGGGCGGCGGATTTACAGAAGCCGGGGATGTCTTGATAAGAAACTGGATTCCGGCTTTCGCGGGAATGACGGCCTTCTATTGAATCGCCGCGCCGCGCAAATAAATGCACGCGTGCATTGTCCGTCCTTATCCGTGCATTTCCGGCGCTCATAACGGCTCCGTTCCCTCGTTCAGAATGGCGAGATAGCGGTCATAAGCGTACACGCGGTCGCGGCGGCGGCCGGTGAGTTCGCGGGCGATGCCGGCGCCGACCAGGATGTCGATGGCGCGCGCGGCGGTCGGGTAGGTGACGGCGGCGCGCGCGGCGATGTCGTTGATGGCGGAGACTGGGCGCGCGCGCAGCACACCGTAGACTTTCAAGACGCTGGCGCTGCCGCGCGCCTGGGTGGCGAGCCGCGCTTCGTCGTCGCGAAATAAGGCGAGCAGGCGATGCGCCGCGTCGACGGCGCTACCGGCGGTGTCGGTCACGCCTTCAAGGAAGAAATCCAGCCACGCCTCCCAGTCGCCGTCGCGGCGAACGGCGTCGAGCAACCGGTAGTACTCGTCGCGGTGTTGTTTGAAATAGAGGCTGAGATACAGCAGCGGCTGGCGCAAAATGCCGGCGTGGTGGAGCATCAGGGCGATCAGCAGCCGACCGACGCGGCCGTTGCCGTCGAGAAACGGGTGGATGGTCTCGAACTGGACGTGCGCCATGGCGGCCTTCACCAGCTCGGGCACGCCGCCTTCATCGTGAACAAATCGCTCCAACGCGGCCATGCAATCCTCGACGGCGGCCGGGGGCGGCGGCACGTACCGCGCATTGCCCGGGCGCGTGCCGCCGATCCAATTCTGCGAGCGGCGGAATTCGCCCGGCAGCTTGTCGGCGCCGCGCCCGCGCGCGAGCAGCTTTTGGTGTATCTCGCGCAGCAGGCGGTTGGAGAGCGGGAAACCGGCGCGCAGCCGGGTCATGCCGTGCTCCAGGGCGGCGACGTAGTTGGAGACTTCGACGACGTCGTCGAAGGGCGCGCCGGGCGCTTCGTCGAGCTCGAAGAGCAGCAGGTCCGAGAGGGACGACTGGGTGCCCTCGATCTGTGAGGACAGCACCGCCTCGCGACGCACGTAGCCGTAAAGAAAGAGATCCGGATCCGGCAGCAAGGCGGAGACACCGTCCAGGCGGCCGCAGGCGAGGAGCGCCCGTTCCAGCAGGCGCTGGCGGGGGCCGGACAGGTCGAGCGGCGACAGCGCCGACAAGGGATTCGACACGAACGCGCGCACCGCCTCGGTGGCGGTGGTGGTCGTTTCGTAGCGGCCGCTTGGCCCGCGGTGCATGCGTCCACCCCCTGTGTAAGGCAGCTTTAATAAGCCGCGCTGCTATAAAAGAAACCTGGCGTTAGCTTTAATAACGCGCTTAGTCAAAACCTAAATCCTTTAAATTTGCGGCGATGGCGGCGCGGTACTCGTCGGGGTCTTCGGGGTCGGCGCCCGATTTCTTGTCGGCATCGAGCTCGGCGTGCTTGGCCTCGAAGGCGTCGGAGATGTACTTGAGGAAAATCAGGCCCAGGACGACGTGCTTGTACTCGGCCGCGTCCATGTTGTTGCGCAGCGCGTCGGCGGCGGCCCAGAGCTTGGCTTCGAAGCCTATGGTTGCGGTCTGTTGGGGGTTCTGGCTGGCACCTTTTCTGGAACGAGGCATGTATGCTTTAACTTTGGCGTTAATGTTTATCGGGCTCGTCGGAAATCCTAGCACGCGCGATTCCCGCCGAATAAGCATCCCCAAAATGGCAAAACGGCCCAGGTCACCCCAGGCCGTCTATACGCCTTTCTTCAACAAAGGTGGCATACACCCTTCCCAGAATTTTTTCGTGCCTCAGGCTGGATTTTCCATGCCGTGCCACGAATGCGTTTAGTGACATTATTTTCGTTCACTTTCAGCGCAACACCTCACACATCCAGGTTGCGCACCCCCAGGGCGTTGGTTTCGATGAAGGCCCGCCGCGGCTCGACTTCGTCGCCCATGAGCGTGGTAAATATTGAGTCCGACGAGATGGCATCCTCGATGCGCACTTTCATCAGGCGCCGGACTTTCGGGTCCATGGTGGTCTCCCAGAGCTGCTCCGGATTCATTTCCCCCAGGCCTTTGTAGCGCTGGATACTCATGCCGCGCCGGACTTCGTCGAGCAGCCAGTTCATGGCCTGGCGGAAATCTTCCACCGCACTTTCCTTTTCGCCGCGCTTGATCAGGGCGCCGGGGCCGATGAGGTCGCGCAGCAGGTCGGCGACCTTGACCAGTTGGGCGTAGTCGCCGGATTCCAGCAAATCCTGTTCGAGAAAATACACCTGCGCATTGCCATGGTGGGTGCGCGTGATGGCCAGGCGATGGCTTTCGCTCTCGGGATCGAACTGGGCTTCGACGCGGAACTTGGCGTTGTCCAGCGCGGCGGCGAGGCTGGCTTCGGCCAGCATGGCGACGCTGCCGTCCGCCAGGTTAAGTTGCGGCAAGCGTGAGAGCGCCTGCAGCACGTCGTCCGGCAGCAGCCGCGAGAGCCGCTCGATGACGGCTTCGGCGAGGAAGAATTCGCGCGCCAAGGCTTCCAGGCTTTCTCCTGACAGCACAACGGCGCCCGTTGCAGGCGTCAGGCTCGCGTCACGCAGGGCCTCGTGCATCAAGTGCTGCTTGAGCTCGTGCTCGTCCTTGAGATAGCGCTCGCTCTTGCCGTGCTTCACCTTGTAGAGCGGCGGCTGGGCAATGTAGATGTGGCCGCGCTCCACCAAGTCCGGCATCTGGCGATAGAAAAAGGTGAGCAGCAAAGTGCGGATATGCGCACCGTCCACGTCCGCATCGGTCATGATGATGATGCGGTGATAGCGCAGCTTGTCGGGGTTGTAGTCGTCCTTGCCTATACTGGTGCCCAGGGCGGTGATGAGGGTGGCGATTTCCTGGCTGGAAATGAGCTTGTCGAAGCGCGCTTTTTCCACGTTGAGGATCTTGCCCTTGAGCGGCAGGATGGCCTGGAACTTGCGATCGCGCCCCTGCTTGGCCGAGCCGCCGGCGGAGTCCCCTTCCACCAGATAGAGTTCGGAGAGGGCCGGATCCTTTTCCTGGCAGTCGGCCAGCTTGCCGGGCAGGCCCATGCCGTCCAGCACGCCCTTGCGGCGCGTCATTTCGCGCGCCTTGCGCGCGGCTTCGCGCGCGCGCGCCGCATCTACGATCTTGCCGCAGATGATCTTGGCATCATTGGGGTTTTCCATGAGGTATTCGGCCAGCTTGCTGCCGACGATTTCCTGCACCACCGGCTGCACCTCGCTCGACACGAGCTTGTCCTTGGTCTGCGAGGAAAACTTGGGCTCCGGCACCTTGACCGACAGCACGCAGGTGAGGCCTTCGCGCATGTCGTCGCCGCTGGTCTCCACCTTGG
>JAJZUN010000331.1 GCA_021848555.1 Pseudomonadota bacterium
AGCGTTCAAATCGCGATTCCAGACTTTTGGCCACAGCACACCTCCAAAATCACTTGAAGATGTCGCTATAATGCCTTATTATTTAACACAGTACAATTATGGTCATGCACGGAAAGACAGAGAGATAGTCTCCGCCGCTACCAATCGGGCATGATCCCCTCGTTCTCCACCTGAAACGGGGGCTGGTGGGCCGGCGACCGGCTAGCGCAGGTCGGCGCGCGGTTTCACCTCGCGGCGGTTCGGGATCGTCGCGAACTCCTCTGGCCAGCGGCCTTGCATGAAAGCCACCACCGTCTTGCCGATGAGCTGCTTGACCCGCCTGTTCGATCGCTCCGAATAGAACGCGGAGTGCGGCGTCAGCGCCACGTTCTCGAACGCGAGCAGCGGCGAGTCCGCGGCCAACGGTTCGGCCTCGAACACGTCGAGGCCGAGGCCCGCGCCCGCGATCTGGCGCGAGCGCAATGCGTGCACCAGCGCCGCCTCTTCGACCACCGGTCCGCGCGCGGTGTTGACGAGGATGGACGTCGGCTTCATCAGCGCGAACTGGTCGTGGCCGAACATGTGGCGCGTCTCCGGCGTCAGCGGCGTGTGTATCGACACGTGGTCGGCGCGGCGCAGCAGATCCTCGAGGCTGGCGGCGCGCCCGACCCCAAGCGCGGCGAAGACCTCGTCGCCGAGGTAGGGATCATAGGCGATCACCTCCATGCCCAGCGCTTTTGCGCGCACGGCAAACTGGCGGCCGATGTTGCCGAGTCCCATGATGCCCATGGTCTCGCCGAAGATCGGCGCCGAGACGCCCATCGGCACGCCGCGGTATCGCCCCTGGCGGATTGCGCGGTCATGCTCCAGGAGTTTGCGCGCGACGGCGAGCAGCAGCAGGGTCGCGTGGTTCGCGACCTCCGGCTGGCAATAATCGGGATAGTGGGCGACCACGATGCCGTGCGCGGTCGCCGCGGGAATGTCGAGGGTATCGAGCCCGACGCCGCTGCGGATGATCAACTGCAGATTCGGCAGCCGGTCCAGGAGGTCTGCCGTAATCGAAGCGCTTGCCACCAGCACGCAGTGCGCGTCCTGCAGGGCCAGCGCGCGCTCCGCCTGGTTCGCGGCCCGCCTCACGATCACCCGGCCCCCCGCGGGTTCGATGATAGAGCGTTCGATTTCGAAAGCGGCGGGGTTGATGGACTCCGTCTGCACGACGGTGAATGGCGCGTCAGTCATGGACCTGGCCCTTGTTCGGATTGATGAGGTACTTCCCGCCCGTTGCGCGCCTGCCATAGACCGATATGGCTTCCAGTTGCAGTGCCTCGGCCAAGGACACTTGTTTCGCGTAGCTGCTCGCGAAAGTCGTTTTCAACTCCGCCGCGACGCGCGCGCGCAGCTTCTGTGCCGCCTCGGACCCGATTTTCTGCAGGAACGGAAACAACAGCCACCCGCCCATTCCCCAGGCCATGCCGAAATTGTTGTTGAACTCAGTCGGGCCGGTGTCGAGGCGGCCGTAGATGTAGACCTGCTTGTGGGTGGTCGATCCATAGCGGCTGTACTCTTTGGCGGTCTGGTTCAGCGCCGCTTCCATGCAGGTCAGGATCTGTCCGGCCAGCTTGCCGCCGCCCGTGGCATCGAAGGCGAGGGTGGCGCCGGTTGCAACCAGCGCCCGGGTCAGATCCTGCATGAACGTCGGCGAACTGGTGCTGCACACATAGGCCGCGCCAAGCGCGCGAAGCACGTCCTCCTGTTCCGGTTTGCGAACGATGTTTACCAGGCCGACCTTGTCCTTGATGCAGATCTTGTTGAGCATCCGGCCCAGGTTGGAAGCCGCCGCGGTATGGACCAGCGCGCTGTGGCCCTCACGCCGCATGGTTTCGACCATGCCGAGCGCGGTCAGCGGGTTGACGAAGCAACTGGCGCCTTCGGCCGGCGTCGCGCCCTCGGGCAGGACCAGGCACTGGGCGGCTTTGATGCACCGGTACTGGGCGTACATCGCACCGCCGATGATGGCCACCGTCTTTCCCAACAGCGCCTGCGCCGCGGCAGACGAACCCGCATCCACGACCACGCCGGCGCCTTCGTTGCCCACGGGCATGGACTCGTCCAGCCGGCCCGCCATGGCTTTCATCAGCCTGTCCGGAACCCTCGCCGTCACCACCGGGCTGGCGGCGCTGCCCGATACCCTGGCCGTGTTCATACCGGCGGCGCCGAACAGCAGTCCGATGTCGGAGGGATTGATGGGCGAGGCTTCAATTCGCACCACCACCTCGTCCGGCTCGGGGTCCGGGACCGGCACCCTGGCCAGGGAGAGTTCCAGCTCGCCGCTGCCGCGGATCAGCGAGCGTAGTTGCAAGCCCATGCGTTTGTTGTCGGTACTCATCTCGTATCCTCTGTTGGGGGGCAGGTGCCGGCGGCGATCGCTGCATGCGCCGCTTTCGCTTCGTCAAAGAACTGTTCAAGTATAAAGGATAGGAACTTCAGCGCTATTTCCGGATCGTCCCTTGGGCACTGTATACTTGCGCCATGGCTGTCGGGGGCTGCGTTTCCGCCAGCCACGAACGCATCGTGGGATTTCATAAGCTTCAAGTTGTCAACGACAGGAAAGGCGACTAATAGATTGCCATGAGCCCGATGCCAAAATGCCCCCAATGCAGTTCCGAACTCACCTACGAAGACGCGGGCATGTATGTCTGCCCGGAATGCGCCCACGAATGGACTAAGGAAGCCGCGGCAGGCGCCACCGAGCAGCGCAGCGTGCGCGACGCCAATGGCAACGTGCTGCAGGACGGCGACACCGTAACCGTGATCAAGGATCTGAAGGTCAAGGGTTCATCGTCGGTGGTCAAGGTCGGAACCAAGGTCAAGAACATCCGTCTGGTCGAAGGCGATCACGATATCGACTGCAAGATCGAGGGCATCGGAGCTATGGGGCTGAAATCCGAATTCGTGAGGAAAGCCTAGGCTGCAAATCGCGATGCTGGCTCACCGACACGAGCGCTTTTCGTCCGTCATCGCGCTCACGCCGAAAATGGTTCACGACTACGCGCTCGCGGTGGGCGACACCAATCCGGTGCACCATGACCCCGGCTTCGCGGCGGCAACCCGGTACGGCCGGCTCATCGCGAGCGGGGCGCACACCGCGGCGCTGCTTTTCGCGCTGACCGCATCGCACTTCTCCTCCAAGGGATCGGTGGTGGGCCTTGAGTTCCGGGTGCGCTATCGCCGGCCGGTATTCGCCGACGAGACCGTTCAACTGGAGTGGCTGGTCAGGCGGGTCACCCCGAACGCCAAACTCGGCGGTCATGTCGTGGAGCTGCGCGGACGCATCAAGGGAAGGGATGGAAAGACCTCCCTGGGCGCTACCGGGCGCGTCCTGGTCACCGAGCGTCTTTAGGGGCTGTACCGGCCTGTCCGGCAAATAGGGATGCCGGCGGTGTGCTAGTCTGACCGGCGCGTCGGGGTCATGCGGCGGCTCCAATTCTATCGGGCAAACTGGGATCGGCTGGTGATATGCGGATTTTTCTGCTTCTCGCAGTTCTTGGAATACCCGGCGGCGCGGCGCATGCCGATACGCTCTATCGATGCACCGATGCGCACGGTTCCGTTCTCTATACGAACGAAAGCGCGAACCGAGGAGGCTGCGCGCCTCTGGGGATCTATCCTGACGCGCCGAAGACGGCTCAGCCGCCGGAACGCAATGAGCCGAAACCGCGCCCGGAATGCACTGGCGAGGCTTGCGCCATTAAGATCAACCGGAGTAAGGACGGTCATTTCTACATCGACGGTGCCGTCAACGGAACCAAAGTGCGCTTTCTCATCGATACGGGCTCCAGCGGTGTGGTGTTGAATCAATGCGCGGCATCCGAAGCCAACGTGTATGGCAGCCGAAACGTCCTGATGCATACCGCCGGCGGCACGGTGAGCGGCTCCATCGCGCTCAATGTTCCGATCTCGATCGCGCATCTGCCTCCGATCAAAAGCGAAGTGGCGATCAACCCGACGCTCGATGCGCGGACGAGTCTGCTCGGCCAGAGCTACCTCAAGATGTTCAAAGTGACCATTCAGGGACCGACGATGGAGTTGCTGCCGTGACCGCCGAAGCGGTGCGGCCCGCTGCGACGGTGGTGGCATTGCCGGTCCTGATATCGCTCGGCTTCTGCCACATGCTGAACGATCTCATGCAGTCGCTGATTCCGGCGCTGTATCCGATGCTGAAGCAACAGTTCGACCTGGATTTCACCCAGATCGGCTTGATCACGCTGTCGTTCCAGCTCACCGCCTCCCTGCTGCAGCCGACGGTCGGGATTTACACCGACCGGCGGCCGCAACCCTATTCGCTGGCCGTGGGCATGGGCGCCACGCTGATCGGCCTGGTTCTGCTGTCGATGGCGCACAATTATGCGATGGTGGTGTTTTCCGCGGGCATGGTCGGCGTCGGTTCTGCAGTGTTCCATCCCGAGGCTTCAAGGGTTGCGCGCATGGCATCCGGCGG
>JAJZUN010000001.1 GCA_021848555.1 Pseudomonadota bacterium
CGGTGGTGGTTGCAGCTGCGCCGGTGGCGGCTGCATCGCAAGCGGATACGGCACCGGCCCCGATGGCGGCGCGTCCGGCAAGAAAGGCACGCAACTAGGACCGCAGTTTGTTCTAGCGCAGCGCCAGTAGCCAGCATCGAGGGCAAAGGCGCTTGGGAAACACCCTGCCGATCGGCCCCGTCCTGCACCTGGACGGGCCCGATCGGCAGGTGTTCGATCGGCTCACGTAACTCACGTCACCCAAAGCACGAGGATGCGGATGACCACCAATACGACCGGCAGACGCCTTGCAGTCGCAGTCGCGCAGCGTGACCGCGCGCGCCCAGGCGGCACCGGCGCCGCCATTGCATCGGCGCTGTGCGCCGGCCTGTTCGCGCTGGCGCTGGGCCTGATTTCCGGCTATGCCGCGGCAGAGGAAACGATTGCGTCTCTGCGACCCCCCGCGGCAGGCGAATTATTGCCCGCGCCGGTGGACGCGACGGCTTTATCCGCGACACCGGCACCGGCTGATCGACACGATCAGCGTGCCGACTTTGGCCGCGAGCGCGCGTCGCGCGAGGCGCGGCGGATAGCGGATTGGATTGTCGATTCGGGCGACAACCATGGCTTGCCGTTCCTGATCGTCGACAAGGTCGACGCCAGGGTTTTCGTCTTCGACGCCGGCGGGCGCATCCAGGGCGCGGCCCCGGCGCTGCTCGGCAGCGCGCGCGGTGACGACAGCGTCCCGGGCATAGGCGATCGGGAGTTCGCCGACATGCCTCCCGAAACGCGCACTACGCCGGCGGGCCGCTTCGTCGCGTCGCTGGGCATGGATACCACTCACCGCAATGACGTATTGTGGGTCGACTACGACGCGGCCGTGTCGCTGCACCGGGTCGTCACCAATGTGCCCAAGGACCGCCGGCTCGCGCGCCTGGCAACGCCGACGCCTCGGGACAACCGCATTACCTATGGCTGCATCAATGTGCCGGCGCGATTCTACGAACAAGTGGTGAGTCCGGCGTTTACCGGCACCGAGGGCATCGTCTACGTATTGCCGGAGACCCGTTCGGCGCGCTTGGTGTTCAATTCCTATGACGTCGAAGAGCGGTCGGACCGGAGCTACGCAAGCCGGACGCAGGAATCAAAATAAGCCTGGCGGGAGTTGCGCGATTGTTGCACCGCGGCGGCAGGACCGAACCTGCCGCAGAGCGCTCGAATCAGCGCGGCGCGCCGAAGGCCTGCGTCCAGTACACGCCCATATCACTGCTGGAATCGACCGCGTAGGCGACGCCCATTTCGGTGAACGTCGGGTTCATCAGGTTGGCGCAGTGGTCCGGGCTCTTGATCCAGGCCGCCATCGCGTCCTCGGGCTTCATTTGCCCGGCGGCGATGTTCTCGCCGGTCATGCGGTAGCGGTAGCCCGCGCGTTCGACGCGTCTGGCCGGGTCCGAGCCGTCGCGGCCGCTGTGGCTGAAGTAGTTGTAGTGCGCCATCTCCTCGGCATGCAGCCGCGAGGACTCGGCCAGCGTGTTGTTCCAGCGCAACGGCCGCGCTGCATTGAACACCCTGTTGCCGCAGTACCGCGGCGCGGCGCGGGCCTGGTTGACGAGTTCGAGCACGCGCCGCCCGGCGTCCTGTTCGGACACCGCCACCGAGGGGGCGAACGGCGCCGCCATCACGATCCAGACCTGGTGCGCATCCTGGTAAATGCCGATCTCGGTCACCGCGGCATCCTGCCACTGCTTGCAGTAGTTCGGTTGCGCCAGCATCCCCGCCGCCTGCTGGTCCACCCCGTCACCCTTCAGCCAGAGCGCACTGGAGCGCATTGCGCGGTAGCCGAGCGCTTTCAGGCTGCGCTGCAGTTCGCCGCCGCGCGCAAGTTCCCTGGCGGCGCGTTCCAGCGTTTCCTGCGCCTGCAGCGGCGGTAAAGATTTCGCGACGGCGCATTGGTTTTCACCGCCGCGCAGCCGGTTGATCGTGGTGTAAAGATCGGCGGCCGCGGCATCGAAGCAAACCGCAACCAAAAACGCAGTGGAAACTGCGATAGCCAGCGGGGAGCGCGGGGAGACAGACCCCCACATCGTGCGATCAGGTCGAAGCTGCAGGGTGGCGGACGGCATAATATTCCTCATTGTCTGAAGCGGACTCTAAACCGGTGGGGTGAAGCGGGTCTGTGCGCCAGCGCACGCGCTTGGCGCGCATCGGGTCCGGAGTGCAGGTCGCGGGCCAATGTTCGCCACCGTACCGACTGCATCCGGCACGGCGGCTAAGCTTCCATCAGGCGGGTTCGATCCGTGAAGCTATCACGGCGCCCGCCTGCCACCTGATGGAGAGTGCGATGACCCGTTCAAGTTCCGATGCAATCAAACACAAGCTTCTCGCCGATTTCAACGCAGTCGTAACCGAAGCAGACCAGTTCCTGAAACTGGTCGCCGACGAAGGCGGCGACAAGGCCGATGCCCTGCGCTCCAGGGTCGAGCGCAATCTGAACGCCGCCAAGGACCGGCTGCGCAATCTGGAAGACGCCGTCCTGGAGAGGACCCGGGAGACCGCGCGCGCGACCGACGAGTATGTGCATGAGAATCCCTGGCAGACGATAGGCGTGGCCGCGGGCCTCAGCGCCCTGTTCGGCGTGGCGATCGGCCTGCTGCTCTACCGCCGCTAACAGTCCCGACCCGCCCGGTGCGTCGCACCGCTAGGGTATCTTCGGCTCGTCGCGGTTAAACGCCGCGTCCTGGCGGGAAGCGACGAATCAGGCGCTGCCGGCGGGAGGGCGCGGAAACAAGCGCCCGGTCACCTCCACGCCGATTCCGCGGTAGCCGATGAAGCGGGCGGAGCGGTCGAACATCGGTTCGCCGCTGGCGCGAAAATACTGATGCGAGCCGTCGGGCTTGACCCGGCTGAAGGGAAAATCGAGGAACGGACGCCGCGCCTTGATGTTCGCTTCGAGTTCCGTGCGCTCCGCCTCGTTCCAGCCCGGCCCCTGAAGCAGGCCGGCGTCGTCCATCGACGAGCCCACCTGCATTCCGAGCATGGCGTGAACCGGGCCGTACACTCTGGTGACGCGCTGGTTTTCATCCGACTCCCAGTACCAGTCCGACGCGAGTTCCGTCAGGGCGCGAAACCGTGCCTCGCTTTCGCGCAGTTCGGCGGTGCGCTCCTGCACTGTCTGCTCCAGGCGCTGGTTGTACTCGTCGAGCCTGCGGTACAGCAGTCGCACTTCCAGCATGTTGTGGATGCGCGTCTTGACCTCGGTCACATCGAACGGTTTGCTGATGAAGTCCTTGGCGCCGGCCTGCAAGGCGCGCAGCTTGTGCGCCGGCTGGGCGGTGATGACCAGGACCGGAAGGTAGCTCTCGGTTTCGATTGCCTTGAGGTTTTCCATCACCTCGAAACCGTCGAGGCCGGGCATTTGCAGATCGAGCAGAATCAGGTCGTAGCGGTTCTGGCGATGCAGTGCGGCAACGGTGCGTGGATCCATGGTCGAGGCAACGTTGGTGTAGCCGGCGTCTTGCAGAATGGTGGCAAGCAGCAGGACATTGGATTCCTGGTCGTCGACGATCAGTACGCTCGCGCCCAGTAATTCATCTGCGGTAATCATAGAATCGGTTCCCTCTGAGGTTCGGTTGTATTTCGGGCCGAGGCGATGGCCAGCGCGGCGCTCAAGGCATCCATGAATTCGCTGACCACGATGGGTTTGGTGAGATAGCGGAAGAATCCGGCGTCCATGCCCTTTCGGATATCACTGGGTATGGCGTTGGCGCTGATCGCCACGATCGGGATGTTCGCGGTGGCCGGATCGGCCTGCAGGATTTTCATGGCTTCTATGCCGCTGATGCCCGGCAGGTTGATGTCCATCAGGATCACTTCCGGCAGGAATTCGCGCGCCATCTCGATGCCGAGATGGCCCTGGGAAGCGCTGAGCAGGCGCAGGTCGGGGCGGCGCGCGATCAACTCCTCCACCAGCTGCAGATTGGCCGGGTTGTCTTCGACATAAAGCAGCGTGTGCTGCCCGGTGCCCGCGGTGGCTACATGCCGGAAATGCGCGGCTGGATCGGATGCTTCATGGACCAGCAGCGGCGGATCGCACAGCTCGATTTCGACCCAGAACACGGTCCCGCTGCCCGCGATGCTGTCGACGCCGATGATGCCCCCCATCAACTCGACCAGCTGCTTCGCCACCACCAGGCCGATGCCCGTTCCTTCCTCGATGCCGGCCTCTTTCCCGAGGCGGTTGAACGGCTGGAACAGTTGCGCCAGCTTTTCCGGAGCGAGGCCGTCGCCGGTGTCGCTGATGCTGATGCGTATCGAGTGCGGTGGCACCGGGGTGCAGTCGACGGTGACCATGCCGCCGGTTTTGTTGTACTTGATCGCGTTGAACAGCAGATTGATCAGCACCTGCTTCAGCCGGGTCCGGTCGGCAAAGACGAAAGACGGAGCATCGAAGTGCGGAAACCGGATGCCGATGTCGCGCTTGTTCGCCTGCGGCTCTATCATGGCCTTGCATTCGAGTATCAGGTGGTCCAGGGAAACGGGCTCGCGCGACAGCGTCAGCCGGCCGGATTCGATGCGCGCGAGATCGAGAATTTCGTTGATCAGTTCCAGCAGGTACCATCCTGCCTTCAGAATCTGGTCCAGGCCGCGCTTCTGCGACGGCGTCGGCGGCGGCAGACCGGATTCGACGACCTGCGCAAAGCCGAGGATCGCGTTGAGCGGGGTGCGCAGTTCGTGGCTCATGCTGGACAGGAACTCCGATTTGGCAAGATTGGCTTTTTCCGCCACGGACTTGGCGCTCTCGAGCTCGACGTTCCTGTCCTGCAGCATTTGATACAGGTGTTCACGCTCGGTGATATCGCGCGCCGCGGCGAACACGCCCTGCAGCTTGCGGTCCCGGTCGTAGAAGGTGGTCGCATTGAACGACACCAGGGTTTCCGTGCCGTCCCTGGCGCGCACGGTCAGCTCGTAGCCGGTGATCTGCCTGTTGACCAGCGCCTTGTTGATGGCGGCTTCGGCCCGTTCCGGATCGGTGAAGTAGTCCTTGAACAGCGCGCCGATCAATTCGTCGCGAGTACAGCCGGTGAGCCGCTCCATCTGCTTGTTGGTGTCGGAAATGACGCCGGATGGAGTGGTGGTCATGATCGCGTCGATGTTCGATTCGATCAGCGAGCGCGTATAGAACTGCTGGTTGCGCAGACGCTGGTCGAGCAGCTTCTGCTCCGCCTCGACCTGCTTGCGCGCGGAATTGTCGGTCCCGATCAGCAGGTAACCGATGATGGCGTTCTGCGCGTCGCGCAGAGCCGTGACCGAAACCACCGCCGGGAAGCGGCTGCCGTCCTTGCGGATGTAGGTCAGCTCGTAGATGTCCTCGATGCCGCGCGAGGCCTTGAACACCAGGGCATCGAAGCCCGGTGAAATCGGGGTGCCGAGCTCGGCGCTCAGCGCTTGCGCCCGTGCGATGACTTCCTGCGGATCGGAAATGTCGGCCGGCGTGATCTTGTTCATCACGTCGGCGGCGGCGTAGCCCAGCATGCGCTCGGCGCCGACGTTGAAAATCTGGATCACGCCCATGGCATCGGTGGCGATGCTGGAGAAATTGGCGCTGTTGAAAATCGCGCTTTGCAGCGCCCCCGCCTTGAGCAGCGCCTCTTCGGCCTGCTTGCGTGTGCTGATATCGCGCAACACGGCGGTGAAATAGCGCTTGCTGCCCAGCCACATTTCGCTTACCGCTATTTCCAGCGGGAAGCTGCTGCCGTTCTTGCGCCGGCCCACGACCTCGCGCCCGAGGCCGGCGGCGCGCGCTTCGGCGCTCGCGCTGTAATACTCGAGGAAATCCTTGCGCTGGTCCTGATCGAGTGCCGGTATCAGCAGGCTGAAGTCTTGCCCCGCGAGTTCCGCGGCGCTGTAGCCGAACATGTGCTCGGCGGCCTGGTTGGTCCGCTCGATGCCGCCGCCGGCGTGCAGGGTGATGACGCCGTCCGCCACGGTATGGAGTATCGTCTGGATCAGCGCGGCGCTGTCGCGCAGCGCCTGCTGCGCCGCGTATTCCTTGGTGACGTCGCGAAAAACCAATACGGCGCCCACCACCCTGGCATCGCGGTCGCGAATCGGCGCGCAACTGTCGGCGATGGCGCACTCGCTGCCGTCGCGTGCTATCAGTATGGTGTGGTTGGCCAGCCCCTGTATCGTGCCATGCGCCAGGGTCGCCTTGACCGGAACCGCGGCGGGCTGGCGGGTTTCCTGGTTGATGATGCGAAAAATCTCGTCCACCGGACGCGCGGCGGCCTGCGCCTGGGTCCAGCCGGTGAGCCGCTCGGCAAGCGGATTGAGCAGCGTCACGCGCCCGTCTGCGTCGGTGGCGATGACGGCGTCGCCGATGGAGTTGAGGGTGACCGCAAGCTTGTCCTCGCTCAGTTGCAGGGTAAGGTTGGCCTGCTGCAGCCGTTGATTCGTGTCCTCCTGGGTTTTGAGCAGATGCTGCGTTTCCAGATGCACCAGATTCTTCAGCCGCTGTTGTGCTTCCCGGTAGATCAGGTAGGCGAACACCAGGGCGAACAGCAGCGCAACCAGGCTGACCGTAATGATGCCGGCAAACAGGCGGCGCATATTCGATTGGAACTCGGCTTCGTGCCGGGCGAGCGCGGCTTCCTCCAGTTGCACAAAACCGCTCATTTCCGTGCGTATCGAATCCATCAGGCGGTTGCCCTTACCGCTGCCTACCGCCGCCTGTACCGCGGTCATGTCGTTGCGGCGGCGCAACTCGATGACCTGCGCCATTCCCGCCAGTTTTTCCGCCACCAGCGGTGCCATGGCATCCACGGACTGCCGGGCGGAATCGGCCGGGGCCGACGCTCGCAGCGCCTGCAGTTCTCCTGTGATGCTGTCGCGCACCGCCAGATAGGGTTTCAGGAAGGCCTCGTCGCCGGTCAGCGCATAGCCGCGCTGGCTGGTCTCTGCATCGGTCAGACCGGACAGCACCGCTTCGGCGCGCTTGATCAGTTGGTGGCTGTGTTCCCGCGCCACGGCGGCGGTCTCAAGCGCGCGGAACCCCCACAGCGATACCGGTACCACCAGAGCGACCAGCACGGCCGCCGCGGCAAATGAAACCACGACTTGATTGTAGGTTTTCAATGGAAAAAGGCCTTTCGCGCAGACGCGTTGCGCCGGATCGGGCCGGGGTTCATTTGCGGCCTTGGGTTCTGTCGGACATGCGGACGACTGTCTCGTGCCGTGCACCTTGAGTCTGGAGCGGCGGGTCCTGCCGCCGCAGCGCATCCGGCAGCAGGCGGGCGAATTCCTTCTTTACCACGTCGTAGCATTCGCACGCCTGGGATTCCAGTCCGGCGCGGTCGAGCACCGTGATGTGCCCGCGGCGGTAGCTGATCACGCCGGTCTGCTGCAATTTGCCGGCCGCCTCGGTGACGCCTTCGCGGCGCACGCCGAGCATGCTCGCGACCAGCTCCTGCGTCATGATCAGTTCGTTGGTCGGCATGCGATCCAGGGTCAGCAGCAGCCAGCGGCACAGTTGTTGCACCAGGGAATGGTGCCGGTTGCATGCCGCGGTCTGCGACATCTGCGTGATCAGCGCCTGGGTATAGCGCAGCATCAGTTGCTGCATCGGACCGGCGCGCTTGAATTCCTCCTGCATCAGCCTGGCCTTCAGCCGGTAGCCCCATCCTCCGGTCTGAACCACGGCACGGCTGGGCGTGGTGTTGCCGCCCATGAACAGCGAAATGCCGAGCACGCCTTCATTGCCCACGCCGGCGATTTCCGAGGACGAGCCGTTCTCCATGACGTAGTGCATGGACAGGATCGCGGTGGTCGGAAAATAGACGTGCTGCAACTGGCCGCCGGATTCGTACAGGACGTCGCCAAGCAGCAATTCGACCGGTTCCAGATGCGGCGCCAGGCGTTCGAATTCGGCCGTGGGCAAGGCGGCGAGCAGGTGGTTCTGATTCGGGCTTTGCGGGACAGGCATAGGCGGCATTCCATCCTGGAACGAATCTGCCAGCGGATCCGCCGGGGTCAAGGGAAAAACCGCTCGGGAAGAGTGCTGGGCAATATCGCTGCGGCAATGTCACTGCCCGAGTCAGGCAAGGCTAGCACGAAGCCCCGGGAGCGTATGTGCGCTAGCCAACATATAACCGATTTCGCCCTGGGTCGATTTGCACCGGTTTTGCGGTGCGCCGGATATGTTTGCCAGCGCACAGACCGCCGGTCCGGCTGGCTGGAACAATGCTTGCAGGGTGCGGGCGATAGCGGCGCTTTTGCCGGGTGCGCGCCCACCCACGCTGGGAGAAACACATGAACCGGGATCGAGTCGAAGGCAACTGGAAGCAGTTCAGCGGCAGCCTGCGCGAGCAGTGGGGCAGGCTGTTTGGAGACGAATCGGGCGCTGCCGCCGGCAGGCGCGACCAATTGGCCGGCAGCATCCAGGCGCGCCAAGGCGCCTCCCGCGAGGAATCCGAGCGCCAGCTCCAGGATTTCCTCTACCGCAATCGCAACTGGGATCTTTCGCGGCGCTGGTTCCGGCCCTAGCCACCACGGCATCTTCGACGCTTGGCTTCGCGGGTGCGCGGTCGGCAGGCTTGGACATCGATCAATGTAGCGCCGTCCCGGGAAGATGGGAAACGATTAACGCATCAGGCGAATTGCCCGAAGATCCGCGCCGATTCTTGCTCTGCGGGCAATGGGCCTGGCCCGATCAAGCAGTATTGGAGCAACCAGGGGGCGACCCGCTCCCGACGCAGTGGATATGCGACAACGCATCCCGCTGTTTTTGAAATCATCCCGCGGAGGAATATCGTGAACCTATCCAGAACCTTGCAATCCGGCCTCTTGGCGCTGTCGGCGCTTCTGCCGCTCGCGCTGTCTTCGACCACGGCGCAGGCACAACCGGCAGGGCACGCGGTTGCGGCCCTGAGGATAGACGGCTTCGATGTCGAACCCGCGCCTCGATTGAGCGCCGGCAATGAACTGCTGTTTACCCTCTACGGCAGTCCCGGCGGAACGGCGACGGTGCAGATCGACGGGGTGGTGAACCGCTTGCGTCTGGAGGAAGTGGAAGCCGGCGTATATGAGGGCACGCACACCATAAGCGTGCGCGACCGGATCACCGCCGCGTCCACGGTCACCGCGAATTTGCGTGTGGGCAACCAGATTGCCACCGAAATTCTGGACGAATCCCTGCTCGCCGGCGCTGCCTCGCCTTCCGCGGTAAAACGCGCGGCCGATGCCGCCGCTCTCGCCGCGGCGGTCAAAATCGATCGTTTCGAGGTTGACCCGGCAGCCCGCCTGGACGCGGGCGCGGAGCTGTACTTTACCCTGCACGGAAGCCCGGGCGGAAAGGCCAGCGTCAGGATCACCGGGGTAAAGGGAAAGTTGGCGCTGCCGGAAGTGGCGGCCGGCGTCTATGAGGGCAGCTACCTCATCAAGGCCCGGGATCGCATTGCGGCGAACGCCGCAACCACGGCCACCCTGCGCCGGGGCGAACGCGAGGTCAGTGCCACCCTCGGGCAGCCGCTGCTTGCGGCAGCGGGTCGCGTGCCGCCCGCGCGCAGGGTCGCCAAGATCTGCGCCAACTGCGGCGTGGTCGAATCGGTCAACCCGATCGAGGTCAAGGGCGACGGCAGCTATCTGGGCAAGATCGCCGGCGGCGTGGTCGGCGCGATGATAGGCAGCCAGGTCGGCCAGGGCCGAGGCACCACCGCAGCCGAGATCGCCGGCGCCGTGGGCGGCGCCGTTGCCGGCAACGAGATCGAAAAGCGCGTCAAGAAGTCCATCCATTACGAGGTGATCGTGCGCCTTCAGGGCGGGGGCACGCAGACGATTTCCTACGCGAGCGCACCGGCCTTCAAGGTGGGCGACAAAGTCAGGGTGGAAAACGGCGCGCTGGTCCCGAATTTGTAACAGCGCAGCGTACGCAGCCAGGAAATGTGCGCGGCTGTGTGCGCTAGCGCACGGAACGCCGCGCCACCAAAGCAGATCATGGTTCGGGCAAGCTGCCTGTCGTGAATTCACGATGCGCGGCGGGTGCGAATCCGATATCAATGCGGTACCAATGGAGAGTCTGATCATGAAACTGAACAAAAGCATTTCCGCCGTTTTCCTCGCTGTCGCGCTCGCAACCACGCTGGGCTGCGCCTCTACTTCGACCAAAGAGGGCACGGGAGAGTATGTCGATGACACCGTGATCACCGCCAAGGTGAAGGCGGCGATATTCAACGAGCCTTCGCTGAAATCCTCCGAGATCAACGTCGAGACCTTCAAGGGCACGGTTCAACTGAGCGGCTTCGTCAAGTACCAGGCCGACATCAACAAGGCGATCGAAGTCACGCGCAACGTCAAGGGCGTGAACTCGGTCAATAACAGCATGCGGCTGAAGTAACAGCGACTCCGCGGCGGCAGGCTGACCTGCCGTCTCGTCGTCTCCAGCGCTTGTGATTTGCCGGTTCATTGAGGAGATCTCGATCCTGGGTGACCAGGCGGTATTTGCATGAGCATGATGAAGCGTATCCTGATTGTCGACGACCACGCACCGTTTCGGGATGTGCTGCGGGAATTCTTGTCGCAGGAACCGGATTTTCAGATAGTCGGTGCAGCGGGCAACCTGCGCGAAGCGATGCATTGCGCGGCGGCCTTGGCGCCGCACATGGTGCTGACCGATTTGTCTATGCCCGATGCCCATGGAGTGGGTGCCGTGACCGAAATCAGGCGGCTCCAACCGAAGGTGAAGATCCTCGTCGTCAGCTTGCACCGCGAGGACGAATACAAGCGTATGTGCCGCCAGGCCGGGGCGGACGGCTATGTCGTGAAGGATTCGATTGTGCAGGAATTGTGCGATTGCATGCGCGCCATATTTGGCGCCAGGACCGGTCCGGGCGCGACCGACGCAGGGCCGAAGTACTTGCCGGGTTCCCCCGCGCCAGCGCGGCATTCTGAAAACCGTTGAGATCCGCCGTTAAGCGGCATCTCGCGGCCGTAGTTGGCAAGCCGGAGCAGCGGGACTCCCCCGCCTTTTCGATCCGAACGCATAAGCAGGCTCAGAACTACCATGAACTTTACGCCGCCCACTCCGCCCACATCCGCTACCCCGGGCATCTCCTCTGACCCGGGCCGGGGCAAGATCAGCCAGAACATCGAAACCATTCTCGAGTTCTATGCGCGCGACGAGCAAAAACTCAGCCGCTCGCAACGTGCCCTGGAAACCATCAGCGGTTCGGTGGGGCGGCCGCTGTATCTCGGCTCCATCGTGCTGTTGGTCGCGCTCTGGATGCTCGGTAACGTGATCGCGCATCGCATGGGCTATGCAGAGCTTGATCCGGCTCCATTTCTTTGGCTGCAAGGCTTGGTCGGTCTGGGCGCGCTGTTGACGACGACCGTGCTTTTGATCAAGCAGAACCGCCTGGCCAGCCTTGAGGAAAGGCGGGCGCATCTTGAGCTGCAGGTCAATCTGCTGACCGAACAGAAGACCACCAAGCTGATCAACCTGATGGAAGAATTGCGCCGCGACCTGCCCAACGTCAGGAACCGCCATGATCCCGAGGCCGTGGCATTGCAGCAGCCGACCGATGCGGAGCAGGTACTGGCCGAACTCGACGAGCGGCGCGATGCGGCGCCGCGTTAGCCGGCGCGGGCTTGCCCCACCCTGCGCGCTTGGCGTCACCGCCTCCCGTGCGACGCACAGCAGCGTACCGATTGCGGGGACCGCCGGCCCCGTCGGCGATCTGCTGCCGGCGAGGCTGAGTGTCAACAGACTCTAGATCTTGCCCAGCAGCAGCAAGATCAAGACGATCAACAACACCGTTCCGATGCCGCCGCTGGGGTAATAGCCCCATTGCCTGCTGTGGGGCCAGGTCGGAAATACACCCAATAGCGCCAGAATCAGCACGATCACCAGTATCATTCCAATACCCATTTTGCTTCTCCTTGTGTGTTGTGACGCCGGAACCAGGCTGGCGTTCAGGCGGCCTTGCTGATTCTGGACGGCGCGGCGCGCAGTTTGACCGCAACGTCATGCAGGGCCGTGCGCAAGCCTTCTTCAATCACCGGATGGTAGAACGGCATCTCCAGCATCTGCGCGATGGTCATGTTGTTCTGCAGCGCCCAGGCTAGAAGATGCGCCAGATGTTCGGCGGCGGGAGCCAGCAGTTCCGCGCCGAGGAAACGGCCGCCGGCCGGATCTGCGTAGACATTGAGCAGGCCCTGGTTCCTGAGCAGGATGCGCGCGCGCCCCTGGTCGGCGAAGCTCGCCTGGCCGGTGACGAAGCTGCCGGGCGCCAGCGTACGGAACCCGCCGCCGACGATGCCGATCTGCGGATCGGTGAACACCACGCCGATCCGCGCGTGGCGCAGGCCATGAAGGACCTGCTTACCCTGCGCGAGATGCGCGGCATTCATGCCGGCAATGCGCCCCTCGTCGGCAGCCTCGTGCAGCAACGGGATGAAGTTGCTCGCGTCGCCGGCGATGAAAATCGGGCTCGCGCCGCGGCTGCTCTCGGTGCGGGCGGTTGCCGGGTCGAACGAGGGCACGCCTTTGGCATCGAGCTTGAGCGTGGTCCGGTCCAGGCCGATGCCGCTCACATTGGGCGTGCGCCCGGTGGCCGCGAGCACGTAGTCGAAGTATTCGATTTCCGCTGCGCCTCTGGGGCCCGAGCGCCCGATGGCGACGCGTTCTCCGTGGCGCCGCATATGCGCAATTTGCGCTTCCGGTTCCAGGGTGAATTCCGCGTTGAAGGTTGCAAGCGCGCAGGCGTTGATCTCGGGATCGCTGATCGGACCGACTTGGCCGCCCCGGCCGAGGACTGCGACGCGAACCCCCAGACGATGCAGCGCCTGACCCAGCTCCAGGCCGATGATCCCCGTGCCTATCACGGCGACGGCCTGGGGCAGATCGGTCCAGCCGAAGACATCGTCGCTGATGACGAGGCGCTCGCCCAGGTCCTTGAACGAATCCGGGTAACTGGCGCGCGAGCCGGTGGCGATGACGGTGGTCCTGCTGCTGACGCGGGTATGGTCGGCGACCGCCAGCGTATGATCGTCGACGAAGCAGGCCTGGCCGCGCATGCGGTCCGCCTGCGGAATGTCCTGCACGCCGCGCAGCGCGAAATCGACAAAACGGTCGCGCTCGCGTCTCACGCGATCCATGACCTCGCGCCCGTCGATGCGAATGGCGCCATCGATATGCACGCCAAAGGCCGGGGCCTGGCCGACCGCGTGAGCGGCGTCGGCGGCGGCAATCAGCAGTTTGCTCGGCATGCAGCCGACGCGCGCGCAGGTGGTTCCGTATTCGCCGCCCTCGATAAGCGCGACGCTCGCTCCCGCGGCTTTGGCCGCGTGGTAGGCGCTGAGGCCGGCCGTGCCCGCACCGATGATTGCTACGTCTACTTGAATGGTCTTCATGCCCCTTCCTTTGTTGACCCGCGGAGAAATGCGGGAAACCGCGCGCAGTTTGCCTGGGACGACAGGACGCAAGACAGGTCAGCGGACCGGCGAAGATACTGGTGCCGGCTTCAGATCCGCCGCCCCGGTGGCCCGAGTCCCGCCGCGAGATCACGCATCGACAGTGCACTTATAGTCCGGACGGCCCGATTGCGCTGTGCGTTGGCGAACACAAGCAGGAATCGCGCTGCGGCGGCGAACATTTCGCATGTGGACAGTCCCGTCGTCCCGGCTGTTACTCGCTTGTGCCGTGCGTGCGGCGCCGTACAGACTTAGGGAACGCCGAAGAATATCTTCTGCCTCTCGCCCCCTTCGGGTCGGGCGCAGTTCCTCCCGCGCCTGCGGCGCGGGTCGCCGTCAACGCTGTCATGTAATTTGCCATGCACCAGGAGAACAGAATGATTATGCAAACGCAGAAGGATGCCGCCGGCCGAGGGCATGCAGGGAAAGTGATGAAACGATTGATGAAACAAATGGGTACCGCGATCGTGGCGCTCGGTGTGATCAGCATCGGCGCGGTGATCGGAGGTTGCGGCGGCGGCGACGGCGGGAGCGCTTCGCCTCCGACAGTCAGCGGCACTGCCGCCGCGGGTTCAGCCCTGGCCGGACAGGTAACCTTGCGGGATTCCTCTACCGTACGCAAGGACAAGCTAACCGCTATCGGCACCGACGGCTCGTTCGCCATCGATGTGTCCGACATGACCGCGCCGTTCATATTGAAAGCCAGCGGGACTGCCGAGGGTGTAAGCCGTACGATGTACTCCTTTGCCGACAAGGCCGGCACCGCCAATATCAATCCACTTTCGAGCGTGATCGTCGCCAATGCCGCCGGAGTGGATGATCCTGCGACCGTGTTCGACAAGCCCGATGCGGCGACCTTCGAAAAGATCAGGACCGGGATGCCGGGTTCGGTCTCGACGCTCAAGGCGAAGCTCAAGGTCTTGTTCGACAAATTCAACGTTGCCGATGCCGACCCGGTAAAAGATCAGTTCACGGCAGACCATACCGGTCTGGACGGCATGCTCGACAACGTAAAAATCACTATCGTCGCCGGCACGCTGACCATGACCAACGCAACCACGGGCGTGGTCATTTTCACCGCCCCGGTCAGGGACATCGCCAGCGGGCGCACCATCGACCAGGACGACGACCTGCCCAAGCCCGGTTCCCGCCCGGCGGCGCCGACCGGCGTGAAAGCCGTGGGCGGCGACGCCCAGGTGACCGTTTCCTGGGACCCGGTGGCCAATGCGACTTCCTATGACCTGTTCTACGCGACCCAGGCCAAAGTGGCCGAAGAAGACGACCGCGACGACGAGCATGCGAAGCGGATCAAGAATGTCACCAGCCCGTTCGTCGTCAAGGGCCTCGCCGCATCGACCACTTACACTTTCATCGTCAGGGCGGTCAACAATGGCCGTAGAGGCCCCGCCTCCGCCGAAGTCTCGGCGACCACCAGCGCGGCGACACCAGCGGCGACCATACCCGCGGCACCGACGGGCGTAACGGCCACCGCCGGCGTAAAGCGGGTAACCCTGGACTGGAACGCAGTCACCGGTGCCACGGCCTACAATGTGTACTGGTCGACCACCACCGGCGTAACGACCACTGCCGGGACGAAAATCAGCGGCATAACGAACCCGCCGACCATTCATAGCGGATTGACCGAAGGCGCGATCTACTTCTACATCGTTACGGCGACCAACAGCGCCGGCGAGAGCGCCGCCTCGGCACAGGTTCAGGCGACCGTGCTTGCGCCTACTCCGACGACGACGACCACCACCACCACGGCGGGGGCCACGACCTCCACCACGGCGGGGGGCGGAACGACGACCACAGCAGCGGCGACCACCACCACGGCAGCGGCGACCACCACCACGGCAGCGGCGACCACCACCACGGCAGCGGCCACGACCACCACCACCGCGACGACCACGACCACTACGGTAGCGGCGCTGGACGGTGTGGCGATCTACAACGCGAACTGCAGCGGCTGCCACGGTGCGAATGGAAAACGGCCCAGAACAGCGACGCAGATCTCAAATGCGATCGCAAACAACACGGGCGGCATGGGATTCTTGTCGACCCTGACTCAAGCAGAGATAGCCGCCATCGCGGCCAGGCCATAGCAGGTCTGTCCAGAAGCTGTCAGCAGGTCGAAGGGCTCCGCAAGGAGCCCTTCTCCTTTCCGGCGTGGAAATGGATCTTGCCTATTGGAACAAGCCTGATGCCGCACGACGCCTCCAGGCTATCGCGCAAGCCGAGCGCGAAGCGCGCCGCGCGCCCGGCTTATTGCTTCTGCGCGACGACCCGGCCTTCCGCGTTGACGAACATCCGGTAGCGCAGGCGGTCATATGTTTCTTTCCTCCGACGTCTCTGTGTGATAACGCACGACTCAGTCTGTCCGACCGCATTCAGACTGCGCTTTAGCCTATTCGCCCGCGCTATGCGCGCTGGCGTACTGAATCGGGCGGGATGTTCGAGTAGCCTCAGCCTCAATCGCACCGCGCCGGTGGGATGCGCGACGTCAAAGGGCAGTGAGAACTGCGCTGCGCAATGGGTCGCGGCCGCTAGTTTATTGAATGGAGAAAATCATGCAAGTCTTGTTGATCCTGGGTATCGCGTTCGCCATCGGCGCCGTCACCTTCGCCCTGCAGAACAATGTCGCGGCGACGGTCGTTCTTGGTTTCTGGCGCTACGACAGTTCGCTGGCGGTGGTGCTGCTGGTGGCACTGGGACTGGGCGCGCTCATCGCCGGACTGGTATCCACGCCTAGCGTGCTCAAGGGCCAGTGGAACGGTGCAAGGCTGCGGCGCCAGGTCGCAAGCCTGGAGGCGGACAAGCTGACGCTCGAAGACCGCATCCGCATGCTCGAGGCGCAGACGGCGCGGAAATTGCCCGCGCCCGTGCCGGCGGCGGAGGAAGCCGCGCCCTATGTCGGGCTGAAGACGCTGCTGATGGCCGACGAGGCAAAGTAGGCTGGCGCAAAGATCGTTTTGGATCAAAGCCGGCGTGCCGAGCCGGGCGATCAAGATGCTGCACAAAAGGCCTCAGGACCCGGGCAGCGAGCGCAGATATGCGAACCCGGCGCGCAAACACCAGGGCCGGTTCTGAACTTCTGTGATACGGCCAAAGAAATCCCGCGCTATGTCTGCTGACGCACTGAATCGACCGGTTCGTCCGCGTAATCTCGGTTCGTCACCAACCAAACCAGAAGGATTCATCATGAAATATTCGAAAACCATAGTAGCCGCACTGGCGAGCCTCGCGCTGGCCGGGTGCATTTCGCTTCCCGCTGGTCCCGCTGGTCCGCAGGGCGCAACCGGCGATACCGGCGCGACCGGGTACACCGGCGCAACCGGCAATACCGGCGCAACCGGATACACCGGCGCAACGGGCAACACCGGTGCGACCGGATACACCGGCGCAACCGGAAGCACGGGTGCAACCGGCGACACCGGCGCAACCGGATACACCGGCGCGACTGGCAATACGGGCGCGAAAGGGAACACGGGCAGCGGCACGGTTGTCGTCGTGCCGGCGCGCTAAGACTGCCAATGCCGGGCTTTGCCCGGCATGCGCATTGCTCGATCGCCGCGGCTCCAGGTTACGGCGTGATCCCGGTGATCCAGTGGAGAAAGAATGCAAGCCTTGGGATGGAAAGACGAATACGCGCTCGGAATCCCTGCGGTAGATCTGCAGCACCAGCGCATATTCGACTGCATTGCAGCCATGGCAACAACCGGCTTGAGCCGGTCCGCCGGCGCGCCTGCCGGCTGCTCGGTGGCCCAGCTCGCCGATTTGCTGAGGCAGCATTTTTCGCTCGAAGAACACATGATGCGCAGCTTCGATTACCCCGAACTGGATGCGCACGCCGAACAACACCGCCGGTTCCAGGCCGAGGTAGACCACTTCGGACAAACGTCCCCGGGGCTGCACGATGGCGTGCCGCACGCAACGATCATGGCTTTTCAGGCGTGGCACTGCGAGCATGTAAGGAGCAGCGACCGGCTGTACGTGGAATTTTTCCTCGGGCCGCGGCACAAACGCACCGGCGGGAATTCGGCCGCGACCTAGCGCACAGGGCGCCTTTGCCGCGGTCTTCCTGCCGATGTTCGGTTTAGCACAGACCGCGCGAGTAGCCGCCTGGTAAAGTGAGCATTTCTCTGAAAGGACGCTATCGTGAAATCCGCATTCGATCGCAAGCTGGCTGGTTCCGGTCAAAACAAACCTACCACCGTGGTGCTGGCGGCCTGTGCGCTTGGGGTTCTGCTCGCCGCGGGCACGGCCGCGGCCGCAGACGGTAAGCTGTCCGATGCCCAGGCACGCTACCAGCAGGACCGCGCCGCCTGCAACCGCGGCCAGTCCTACCAGGATCGCGCCACCTGCCTGCGTGAAGCTGCTGCCGCGCTGCAGGCGGCCAAGCGCGGGGGCAAGGACGACGGCGCGACCGCGTATGAACAAAACCGGCTGCTGCGCTGCGATCGTTTGGCGGCGGGGGAGCGCGAGGACTGCCTGCGGCGCATGCGCGGCGAGGGAACGGTCTCAGGCAGCGTCGAGAGCGGGGGCGTCTACCGGGAATTGCGCACCGCCGTGCCGGCGCAGTAGCACAGCCCCGGGCCGCCGTTTTCGATTCGCCTGCGGGAGCTCAGGGAGACTGGCATGCACCTCGGGCATCTCTGGGACCTGATCAGCAAATCGGTGATTGCCTGGGTGGACGACTATGCCCCGAGCATGGGCGCTGCGCTTGCCTACTACACCCTGTTCTCGATCGCGCCGCTGCTCATCATCGCGATTGCGGTGGCCGGACTGGTGTTCGGCCAGGAAGCGGCGCGCGGGGAAATCGTTTCGCAAATCCAGGATCTCATCGGACGTGAAGGCGCAATTGCGGTGCAGGGCCTGTTGAAAAGCGCGAATGCGCCGGCGAAGGAGATCTTCGCCACCGTGATCAGTGTAATCAAGCTTCCGATTGGCGCAACCACCGTGTTCGGGGAATTGCAGAGCGACCTCGACCGCATCTGGCGTGTCCCCGTCCCCGCGACCGCCAACGGCATATGGACCCTGCTGCGCACCCGCCTGCTGTCTTTTGGTCTGGTGCTGGGATTGGGGTTTCTGTTGCTGGTCTCGCTGCTGGTCAGTGCCGCGATCGCCGCTTTGGGAAAATGGAGCGGTGGACTGTTCAATGGCTGGGAGGCGTTTCTGCATGCGCTTAACCTGGGCGTCTCTTTCGCGATTACGGCTGTGCTCCTGGCGCTGATCTACAAGCTCATGCCGCGGGCCGACATCGCCTGGCGCGACGTCTGGCTCGGCGCGGCGGTGACTGCGCTGATGTTCGAAATTGGAAAATTCCTGATCGGCCTGTATCTGGGCAAAACCAGTGTCGCATCCGGCTTCGGCGCCGCAGGTTCGCTGGTCGTGCTGTTGGTGTGGGTCTATTTCTCGGCGCAGATTTTCCTGCTCGGCGCCGAGCTCACCTGGGTCTATGCGCACGAACTCGGTTCGAAGCGGGCTCAAACCGGGGAAAAGCCGGCTGCCGCGGCGCCGAGCCGATCGGGCGCCGTGCAGAGCACAGTGGATGCAAAGAGGGGCGCGTAGCGCGCGGCGCTTGGAGCATGAACGCGGCTGGCCCTGAAATTTATTGCGACACCACCCGCATATGTACGGGAGCGCACAGAAGAAGCGGATGCGAAGGCGGACAATGACTATTCCTCCCCCCCGCCATGAGTTTCTCCTCCTTTATCGATTGGCGGGTTTCGGCCCTCGGTTATGCATATTTCCGAGGGCCTTGTTTTTTCCAGCTCTGCGGCACGAGACTCAAGCGACCCTGACCGCGTCAATGCGCTTTCTGAACAGCATAGACCCCGGTCGCATTGAACGAGGCCAGCTCTCCGGGTTCGTGCAGGACGGCTTCGAGCGCCGTGGCGTTGCCGCAACTGGTGCAGTTCGTGTGCCAGCGGGCGTTGGTCAGTTCCGGGACTTTGAATTCGAGGCGGGTACTGCAGGTGGCGCAGAAGACTGGGTTTTGCATGGCATCCTTTCGGGGGAACTGAGCTCGGCGCATCCGCCGCAGCGCGCTCAGGCGGGGACTGTGTAGGGCAGCAGGCGTTCGAATTCCTTCTTCACCACGGCGTAGCACTCGCAGACGCGCCGTTCCAACGCCGGCCGGTCGAGCACGGTGATCCTGCCGCGGCTGTAATTGATCATGCCCGCGGCCTGCAGCGTGTCCTCGGCTTCGGTCACGCCCTCGCGGCGCACGCCCAGCATGTTGGCGATCAGCTCCTGGGTCATGATGAGTTCCCGGCCCGATAACCTGTCTATGCTCAACAGCAGCCAGCGGCATAGCTGCTGGTCGAGCGTGTGATGCCGGTTGCACACCGAGGTCTGCGCCATCTGCGTGATCAGGGTCTGCGTGTAGCGCAGCGCCAGGTACTGGAACTCGGCACCCAGGGCGAACTCCGCTTTCAGCGCGGGCACCGGCATGCGGTAGGAGTGGCCCGCGCATTGCACCACCGCGCGGTTGGTGGTGCTTTCGCCGCCCATGAACAGCGAAATGCCGACCAGGCCTTCGTTGCCGGTGATGGCGATCTCGGAGGAGGCGCCGCTGTTGGTGACGTAGAGCAGGGAAACGATGCCGGAGATGGGGAAGTACAGGTAGCCCAGCCGGCCGCCGGGTTCGTACATCACCCATCCCAGCGGCATCGCGACGAGTTCGAGTTCGGGCAGCAAGCGCTGGTAGCTCTCTTCGGGCAGCGTCGCGAGGAGGTGGTTCTTCTTGGGGGAGTGCGCGGATATCAAGCGGCTTCCTTCGTTTTGGAGCGGACGCCCGGGGATGCTCGCCCCCGGATACGCCACGGAACGGTCACTCTAACCGGTTGTCATGGCTGCGTATGTTCGGTGCGGCACATACATATGGCCTATTGCTCGGAATGACAAGACCGGAAATATGCGCTCTATGTGCGCTAGCACACAGACGAAACGGTCCCGTTGTGCTTCAGGCGCGGAAACAACATACTCGCTTTGCAGCGGCACCCTGTCGGGAAACGCAGGATGCCTACGGAGACATGGGGGGAGCCATGAAAACGTGCATTGCGGCGGTGCTTCTGCTGTGCGGCGGCGTTTGCATTGCACGGGCGGCACCCGAGGGCGCGCAGAACCGGGCGGCCTATCCGGAATCCGAGGCGGTGGCGGCATGGCGCGGGCTCGCCGCGGGCTACGTGCGCCAGGCGCTCAAGGACCAGACTTTGGACGGGGACCGGAGCTTGAACGCGCGCGTCGACACCGTCATGGCCGTGGTCGGCGCCGCCGTCGCCGCGATCGATCCGCGGTTTGCCGGCTCCACCTGGAAAGCCATCCTGATCAACGATTTCGGCTATGGGGCGGCGGCGTTCCCTGGGGAAACCATACTCGTGGACGCGAAATTCGTGCGCAGGCTGCAACTGGGCGACGACGAACTCGCCTTGATTCTGTCGCACGAAGCGGCGCATGTCGTCGCCGGACACGCTGCGGTGAAACTCTCGTTCATGGCGGAGTTTCTCGGCAAGGAAAAAGTACCCACCGCGCGCACCGCCCTGCTCGAATTCCTTGCCAAGGACAGCTACGCCGCTGCCTATAGACCCACGGCGCAACTGCAGGAACGCGAGGCGGACCGCCTCGGGGCGGCCATTTTCTTTGCAGCCGGCTATGACGCCGAGCGGGCTCTGGGGGTGTTCGACAAGCTGGCGCAACTGGAGGCCCGCGGAGCCGGACAGGACCCGGATTCCCACGATGCGGCGAGCGCGCGCAAACAGGCGGTTGCCGGAGTGATCGCGGAACTACAGGGGTTTGACGCGCGCCGCGATTCCCGGCCTCGATAGCGGTCAACAACCCCCGGGCTCGGCCCCTAGTCGGCGATTCTCAGATCGACGACGACGCACAGGTCCTCGCCGAACCGTACCGCGCCCAGCCTGGTCATCAGGTCCAGTTCCTGTTCCGACGAGTTCAAGCGCATGAGGCAAACCGCCTGGCGTTTGCCGGCGCCGACCATGGGCAGCACATCCAGCCGCGACAGCGGGCCGAATCCCGAGCACAGCGTGCGCAGCGCCGATTCCAGGCTTCCGATGTCGTCGCAATGCGATAAGTCTTTCAAAGCCTGGTTCATGGCGTTTTCCTCCTCGATTCCTGCAGCCCCCGACCGCGCCGGCTCGAGCCGTCACGACCTTTAGGCCGGTGATGCGCTGGTCGGCCGTGCGCGATGCGTCCGGGGCGGAGACGCGGACTGCCCCGGCCGTGCGCCGATTTTCCGTCTGCGGCTGCCGCCCGTCTGTGCATTCCCGCACATATGGGCCATTGAAGCTGGAACCGACGCCGCCGGCTGTCAGCGCACTGACTTGTCCTAATTTATGTGCGCTGTCGCACAGAATATCCCGCGGTGGAGGTGTCCAATGTCCATGGAAAAAATCGATCCGGCAGCCGGTGTGTCGACCGGGCTGCCGATTCGCTCTCAACAAATCCATATAGGGGTAACAAAATGAACTTTGCGCGATTAGTGGCGGTATCTGCGGCGCTGATGTTTTCGATCGGGAACGCGATGGCGGTTCCGCCGGGCAAGACGGTGGAGTTTGCCAGTCCCATGGGAAAAGTGACCTTCGACGGCAAGGCACACGCCGACAAGGGCTTCAAATGCGCGGATTGTCACTCCAAGCCCAAGCTGTTCGAAATGAAGAAGGGCGGCGACAAAATGACCATGGCCGCGATGAACGAGGGCAAGTTCTGCGGCACCTGCCATGACGGCAAGAAGGCGTTCAGCGTCAAGGCGCCGGCCGATTGCGCGAAATGCCATAAAGCGGGCGGCGCAGGCGCCAAGGCTGATGCCAAAGCCGAGGCCAAGGCCGAAGCCAAGGCTGACGAGAAGGCGCCGGCGCAGACCCCTGGCGCGGTCGTGCCCGTCAAGGAAAAAGCGACCCTGTCGGCATCGAAGAAAGAGACCCCGGGCGAATATGCCGGCGACGCGCTCATCACCGCCAAAGTCAAAGCGGCCGTGCTCAAAGACGCATCACTCAAGTCCGCGGAAATCAACGTCGAAACCTACAAGGGCATTGTGCAATTGACCGGATTCGTCGCGTCCGCCGCCGACATCAAGAAGGCGACCAAGGTGGCCAAGGGCGTCAAGGGCGTGAAATCGGTCAAGAACGACATGGTCCTCAAAGGGACGCAGTAACTCGGTCGGCATACCGGTGCTTGCCGGCATGGCGCCGCTTGCGGCCATCCGCCGCGCGTACGCGGATGGCGCTGCAGATTGTTCCTGCTAAGCGCGCCAGCGTACCGAAACGGCAGGGCGGTTCACGTAATCTGATCGAATAACGGGGCCCGGCATCGGCTCCAATAAACACCATGTTCTTACAGGAGACATCAATGAATACAGTATTGAGAACGGCATTGGCGGTGGCCGGATTGGCGATCGCCGGACAGGCGGCCGCAAGCGTCACATTTTACGAACGCGAAGGTTTTGCAGGGCGGTCTTTCGTCACGCAGAAGCGGGTCGGCAATTTCGAGCGCTACGGTTTCAACGACCGCGCTTCGTCGGTTGCCGTGACTGGCGAGCGCTGGGAGGTGTGCGACGACGTTCGGTTCGGCGGTCGCTGCGTCGTACTGCGTCCGGGGAATTACCCGTCGCTCGCTGCGATGGGCTTGAACGACCGGGTTTCGTCGGCGCGGACCGTGAGCCGGACTGCGCGCATCGATGAGAATCGCTATGCGCCCGCGCCGGTCGCGGACCGCGGTGCAGCCGCACAGATTACCTTTTACGAACGCGAAGGTTTCCAGGGCCGCAATTTCACCACGGACAAAGCGGTCGGCAACTTCCAGCGCAATGGTTTTAACGACCGCGCCTCGTCCGTCGTGGTGCAGGCCGACCGCTGGGAAGTTTGCGAAGATGCGCGTTTCGGCGGCCACTGCGTCGTGCTGCGTCCAGGCCAGTATCCGTCTCTGGCCGCGATGGGCCTGAACGACCGCATTTCATCGGTGCGGGATGTGAGCCGGAATGCGCGTATCGATGACAACCGTTATGCGCCCGCTCCGGTTGCGACCGGCGACTACCGTCGGCGCAGCAACGAGCGCCTGTACGAGGCGAATGTCACCTCGGTGCGT
>JAJZUN010000332.1 GCA_021848555.1 Pseudomonadota bacterium
GCCTTGGCCTGGGCGAGGGCCGCCCTGGTCCGCTGGCTGATAAGCCCCGCCTCCAATTCCGCAACCGCCGCCATCTGCGTGATGAGGAACTTGCCGACCGGGCCGGCGGGCACCGTGGGCAGATCGCAGAACACCACGCCCCCCTCGCCCGTCCCTTCCACGATGGAGAGCAGGAAGCGGGCATTGCGGGCCAGTCGATCCAGCTTGGCGATGATGAGTGTTGCCCGATGGGCGCGGCAGGCTGCCAACGCCGCCTCGAGCTGCGGGCGATCGTTCCGCTTGCCCGACTCCACTTCCTCGAACTCTGCCACTAGAGAGTTTGATGGCGTGATAGCAAGGTAGCTTGCGACCGCCGCCCGCTGCGCCTCGAGGCCGAGGCCGCTCCGCCCCTGCGCGTCGGTGCTGACTCGGTAGTATGCGACGAACCGGGCGGAGGTGGAGGCGGTGCGGGCCATGTCTTGCAACCCCAAATGTCCGTTTGACGGATTGATACGTAGCAGGGTAGCGTGGTGGTTGGCAAGCGAGATGCGTTGATAGCAAGGTGGCAAGATGAAAACCCTGGCCCTGCTGGCGAGGAAGGGCGGTGCCGGCAAGACCACGCTCGCCGTGCATCTGGCCGTCATCGCGGCACAGAGCGGCCGGCGCGTGCTGCTGGTGGATACAGACCCGCAACGCTCTGCTGCCGGCTGGTGGCGTTCCAGATCGGCCGACGTGCCTGAGCTGGTGGAGGGCGATGCCAGCCGGCTGCCGACCGTTTTGGAAGCCGCACAGGCCGATGGCGTTGACCTGGTGGTGGTGGATACCCGGCCGAGTGTGGAGGCCGACACGTCCGCCGTGGCCCACTTGGCCGACCTGGTGCTGATCCCGACCCGCCCGGCGATCTTCGACCTGCGTGCGATCGGCGCGACGGTGGAGGTGGTGCAGGCCGCCGGCCGCGCCGCCGCCATCGTGCTGAACGCCACGCCCCCGCCGGGGCGCGGATCGGCCGAGACGACGTTGACCGGGGAGGCCCGCCGCGCCCTGGCTGTCTATGAGCTGCCGGTGGCCCCCGTAGCCGTCGCGCAACGCGCCGCGCTGGCCCATGCGCTGGTGGCCGGCTTGGCTGTCAGTGAGTTTGAACCCAACGGCCGGGCCGCTGCCGAGCTGACCGCGCTGTTCCGCTTCGTGGAGGAAAGCCTATGGCCCGCCGGCCGTCGCTCACGCTCGAATCGCTGAAGGCCGACAAGGCCGCGCCTGTCAGGAAAGCCGCGAGTCGGTCAACTGCCGCACGTAGAGGACAGACGTTACGACTTGATGTTGAGACGTGGAAACGGCTCAAGACCCTGGCGGTGGCGGAGGAAACAACATCACATGCGCTGCTGCTGGAAGCGCTGGGAATGCTGTTCAAGAGCCGAGGGGTACCAGAACGGTGATTACCCCTCATCAGTGGTTGCGGCCTGTAGGTCGGGTTGCCATACTTGCCGAAATGACCCGGTGCCGCTCCGCCATCCCGGCGGGAGGCACGAAAAAGGCCCGCAGGCGCTTCCAACACCTGCGAGCCCGGGTTCTGCGGCAGACAAGTTTTCTCACAGCTAGTCGCCGGCCAGGAGCTTACCGCGAACCGTGACGAACGCAACATCGCGTTGTGATACGCCCGCCGCGCTCTCCTGACCGGCCCTACTGCTGCCGCCTCTGCGGATAGGGCTAACACCTTGAGCAAGACCGATTTCCTGACCCCCTCGCAAGCTTCCGCGCGCGCAAGCGTGACGCCCATGACCATACGAAACTGGGCGGAGCGGTATCCCGGACTGGCCGTAAAGGTGGCCCATCGGTGGCGGATCGACCCCGCCGCCCTGGACCGTCTGCTGTCCGGCCAGCCGTGCGAGGGTGCCCATGACCGCCGCCCCCGCTGATCCCCTGGCCCGGCGCTGGCTGGCCCGTAGCCTCGCCGCTGCCGCCCCTGTCCTGCGGGCCCTGGCCGATGACGGGGATGGGACACTGCCCCCGCCGGCCGAGCTGCTGCTCGCTGCCGAGACGCTCGAGCAGGTAGCCGCCGGGTTGCAGGATGTGTCCGGGGGAGTGCCCGCCCCGTGACCGATGTGTCCGCCGATCATGTGACCATCCTGCACACGACTGAAGGCAAGCGGCTGACCAAGCTGTTCATGACGGCGACGAACGGAACCGTTATCGCCCGCAGCTACGACACAGCGACATGGTTTGCCGTTGAACAGGCCCCCGTCCAGAGCGGGCAAGACCTCTACAACGTCCTGCGCGGGCTTGAAGGCGATGACGGGGCTTGTGTCATCCGGGGAGAGCCGCAAGCCGGGGCCGACTGGCGCAACACGCGCAGGAAGAAGAACGGCAGGGATAGCGCATTCGGTGAAGTGCGTCGCCATTGGCTGATGCTGGACGTGGACGGCATCCCGCTCCCCGCCGGCACCAGCGTCATTGATGATCCAGAGGACGCCGCACGCGCGCTGCTGGAGATGCTGGAAGCCCATGCGCCCGAGCTGGAGGACGTGACGGCGGTGGTGCAGTTTTCCAGCAGCGCGGGGCTGGACGAACTGCACGAGGCGGAGACGGCGGCGGGACTGCTGCCACGCTGGACAGGGGTGATGAAGCGCGGCGTTGCTGCGCATGTCTGGTTATGGCTAGCCGAGCCGGTGGGGGAGGCCGAGCTCAAGCGGTGGATGCAGCAGCTTGCGGCCGGCGGGCTAAAGCTTGATCCCTCCACCAATCGCACAGTGCAGCCCCATTACACGGCGCGACCGATCTTCGCCGCACCGCTACGCGATCCGTTAGCGGGGAAGCGGCTAGTGCTGGTGAAGCGGCTGCACGATGCCGTCACGCTGCGCCTCCCCGCCGTCGCGCGCTATGCGCCTCGCCCTGAGAACGCGGGCAGATGGGGTGATGCAGAGCGGGGCGACCGCTATCAGATGGCGCTGGCAGGCATTGGCGGAGGGGATGGGTTCCGTGCGCCGATGCTGCGGGCGGTGTGCGCATTCCTGAAAGACAACGGAGCCGACGCCGCCGTTGCCGAGCTGAAGGCTGACCTGCGCGCGCGCATCGCTGCCGCACCGCCTGAACACCGCAGCGGCGACCTGATCGCGTCCTATCAATCCGACGCGCACATAGACGCCATGATCGCTTGGGCGCGTGACGTGCTGGTGCAGGAACAAGCCGAACGGGCCGCCGCCGCGACACGCCCCGCCGAGCCAACCTTCCCCGACCGCAGCGTGACGCTTGCCGAGGGCAACCGCATTGCGCGCGACGCCCTGGCCCGTTTCGCAGACAGGATCAGGGGCGGGGGGAAGCCTAATCTGCTGCTGCGAATGACCGTTGGCGGGGGGAAGTCGGAAGCGGCAATCGAGAACCTGCTTGATCTTCTGAAAGCCGCACATGACGCCGGGAGGGAGGGGGCACTGTATTACTTCGTGCCGCGCCATGACCTAGGGAACCAACTGCTGACCCGCATCCGCACGAAGCACCCCGCCGCAAAGGTTGAAATCTGGCGGGGGATGGACCAGCCCGACCCCGAAGCCCCCGCCGACGATCGGAAACGAACGATGTGCGCGGATCGCGAGTTGTCGCGCGCTGCAATGGCCGCTGCACAGTCAGCAACGGCAGGGTGCAGAGCGTGCGGGTTCTGCCCCAAGAAAGAAGGATCCCACGAGTCCGGAGTCTGTGGCTACCTGCGGCAGGGAGGGCGCCGGCCTGAGATATGGCTGATGCCGCACAACCTGCAATTTCAGGGAAAGCCCGCCGGGCTGCCGGAAGCCGCCGTCGTGGTGGGGGACGAATCCTTCCTGAGTGCGGGGATGGGCGGGGCGGATACGCTCCATCCCGTGCAACTCGCATTGTCGGCCCTGGACGATACCCGAACCGGCGATCTGAAAGGGGCCGACCGCGAGCGGGTGCTGCATTTGCGGGGGATGGCGCGGGACGCACTGTCTCGGCACGCTGACGACGGCGGATTACGGCGGGAGGCTTTCCTGGAAGCTGACTTTGCCGTGCAAGCCCTTGGCTCCACGATCCCCGATTCCGCCGACGAGTGGCTAAAGCTCGAGTGGCGATGCAAGCCAGATGTGAAGATCAGGACCGGCATGGATCGCGGCGCCGCCCTGGACGCATTCAGCCAGGCGCGGGAGCTTGGATTCACCAAACTGCTGCCGATGCTGGCCGAGAAGGTGCGCGACCTGCTGAGAAGCACGGATGCCCGCAGCGTCAATGCAACCCTGATCCACAACGCCCCCTTGGGCCGGAATCAGGGCACTGGTGACGTGGTGCGGTTCGAGTGGCGGGAGGAATTCGCCGACTGGATTGCGGAAGCCCCCAAGCTGTTCCTTGACGCGACAACCCATGAAGAAGTTTTGCGATGCTGGGCGCCGAATCTAGATGTGGTGAATATCGAGATTGCCGCCCCAGCGCAGCATGTGCGGCAGGTGATCGGGGCGGCGTTCGGGCGCAGCATGTTCACCAAAAACCCCGAGAATG
>JAJZUN010000333.1 GCA_021848555.1 Pseudomonadota bacterium
GATCTAAATGCTGAATGAACCCATGGTTTTGCTCCTAAAAGGAATGACCGGAAAACGGAGCCCAGCCGCCCCGCCTCTACCCAGACCAGGGGAAGCGCCGCCGGGCATCATCTCCCCGGCCGAACTTCCCTAACGTTTAATCATCCCCGGCAGAACTTCATTGCCGCCGATGATATGCATGTGCAAATGATACACCTCTTGGCGCCCTACGCGGCCGGTGTTGATAACCGTGCGCCAGCCATCGCTGCAGCCTTGCTCCAGCGCCAGCCTGGATCCCAGCGCCAGCATTTTTCCGAGCAGCATCTGGTGGCCGGGCTCGACCTGCGCCAGCGAATCGATGTGCAGTTTCGGGATGACCATGAAATGCACCGGCGCCACCGGGTGGATGTCGTGGAACGCAAAGATGTCCTCGTCCTCGAATACCTTTTTGCTCGGTATCCTGCCGGCGATAATCTTGCAGAAAATGCAGTCGTCCAAAGTCGGCTCCCGCCTTTGTTACATCGCGAGGGGATATCTCCCCTCGTGCTCCCCTGAGTTAGACCCTAACGACCAATTCTCGTTAGGGTGATGTTACTTGCGCTCAGCCTCGACGCGCGGACTCGCGGCCCGGGCCGCCTTCTCGTCGATGCCGGAAATTCCCTCGCGCCGCTTGAGTTCGAACAGCACGTCGGTGGGCCGCAGGCCGTAGTGCGCCAGCATGATCAGGCAGTGAAACCACAGGTCGGCGGTCTCGCCGACGATGCGCAGCCGGTCCCCGTCCTTGGCCGCCATCACCGGCTCCGTGGCTTCCTCGCCGATTTTTTTCAAGATCGCGTCTTCGCCGCGCGCAAGCAGCCTGGAGACGTAGGATGCATCGGCATCGCCGCCTTTGCGCGCCTCTATGGTATCCGCCAGGCGTTCGAGTATGTCGCTCATGTTCGCTAGTCCTTGCACATGGGGGCTATGCCCCCCTTGCCAGATCCAAACTTAGGGGAAACCCTGATTATTCGCGGGCTCGACCGGAGCCTCATTTGCGGTAAATGTCCTTCGGGTCCTTGATCACCGGATCGGCCACGACCCATTTTCCGTCAGCGTATTTCTGGAAAAAACAGTTATGCCGGCCGGTATGGCAGGCAATGCCGCCCACCTGCTCCACGCTGAGCAATATCACATCCTCGTCGCAATCCAGGCGCAACTCGTGCACCTTCTGCACATGGCCGGATTCCTCGCCCTTGTGCCACAGTTTGCGCCGCGAGCGCGACCAATAAACAGCCTCGCCGCTGGCGGCAGTCTGTTCCAGGGCCGCGCGGTTCATCCAGGCGACCATCAGCACCTTGCCGCTCGCCGCCTCCTGCGCGATCGCCGGCACCAGGCCGTTGGCGTCCCATTTCACTTTATCGAGCCAGTCCCTGTCCGCCATTACAACCTCACCTCGATGCCTTTGGACCGCATCAGTTCCTTCGCTTGGCGCACGCTGTACTCGCCGTAGTGAAAAATGCTGGCGGCGAGCACGGCGTCGGCCTTGCCTTCGAGTATGCCCGCGGCCAGATGTTCGAGATTGCCCACGCCGCCGCTGGCGATCACGGGCACGTCCACCGCCTCGGCCACGGCCCGCGTCAACGCCAGGTCGAAACCGGACTTGGTGCCGTCGCGGTCCATGCTGGTGAGCAGGATTTCGCCCGCGCCCAGAGTCTGCATTTTACGCGCCCATGCCACCGCGTCCAAACCGGTAGCATTGCGCCCGCCATGGGTATACACCTCCCAGCGCGGCGCGGCGCCCGCGGCGTCGGCGTCCGCCCCGGCAAGTACGCGCTTCGCATCCGCTCTTGGATCGACGCGTTTCGCGTCGATGGCGACGACGATGCATTGGGCGCCATAGCGGCCCGAGGCGTCGGCCACCAACTGCGGATTCTGCACCGCCGAAGTGTTGATCGAGACCTTGTCCGCGCCCGCATTCAGGAGGCGCCGCACGTCCTCGACTTTGCGCACGCCGCCGCCGACCGTGAGTGGAATGAACACCTGCGCCGCCACCGCTTCGATGATATGCAGGATCAGGTCGCGTTCATCCGAGCTCGCGGTGATGTCGAGGAACGTGAGTTCGTCCGCGCCTTGATCGTCGTAGCGGCGCGCGATTTCGACCGGATCGCCGGCATCGCGCAAACCGACGAAATTCACCCCCTTGACCACGCGGCCGCGGGTGACGTCCAGACAGGGGATGACGCGCTTGGCTAGACCCATAATTTGTCCGGAGGCGATTGGCGCAAAAGGGGAACCGCCCTCGCGCTCAAGCCTCTCCCTTCTTCCCCTGCCCCAATTTGTCCGCCATCGCCTGGGCTTTCTTGAAGTCCACCGTGCCCTGGTAAATGGCGCGCCCGGTGATGACACCGGTGATGCCCTCGGATTCGATCTTGCACAGTGCCTTGACGTCGTTGAGATTGGTGAGGCCGCCGCTCGCGATCACCGGCACCACCAGTGCGCGCGCGAGCTTGATCGTGGCGTCGATGTTGACCCCGCTGAGCATGCCGTCACGGCCGATGTCGGTATAGATCACCGCCTCGACGCCGTAGTCCTGGAACTTGCGCGCGAGGTCGATCACGTCGTGGCCGGTCATTTTCGACCATCCTTCCACCGCAACCTTGCCGTCCTTCGCGTCCAGGCCGACGATAATATGGCCGGTGAACGCGGTGCAGGCATCCTGCAGGAAGCCCGGGTTCTTCACCGCCGCCGTGCCGATAATGATGTAGCTGATGCCGTCGTCGAGATAGCGCTCTATGGTGTCCAGATCGCGGATGCCGCCGCCGAGCTGGATCGGAATCCTGCCGTCGACCGCGCGCACGATGTCCTTGATCACGGCTTCGTTCTTGGGCTTGCCCGCGACCGCGCCGTTCAGGTCGACCAGATGCAAGCGGCGCGCGCCCTGCTCCAGCCAGTGCCGGGCCACTGCGGCCGGATCGTCGGAGAACACTGTCTCCTTGTCCATGTCGCCCTGTTCCAGGCGCACGGCGCGCCCATCCTTGATATCGATCGCCGGGATGATAAGCATGTGTCGTTGTAGTGGTGAAGAAGGAAAGGGGTTGGATGCCCGCTGCCTAGGGCTTCCAGGTCACGAAATTGGCGAGCAGCGCGAGGCCGGCGGTCTGGCTTTTCTCGGGGTGGAATTGCACAGCGAAAATATTATCCTGCGCCACGGCGCAGGTAAAGGGGAAACCGTAGACGCTGTACCCCGCGACGAGTTCGGGTTTTCCCGCTTCGACGTAAAAACTGTGCACGAAATAATAGCGGTTGCCGTCGGCAATGCCGCGCCACAGCGCGTGCGGTTCGGCTTGCATCACCTCGTTCCACCCCATGTGCGGCACTTTGAGCTTGCCGCCCTGCGCATCTTTCATCGCCTGCGGCGGAAAGCGCTTCACGCGCCCGGGAAAGACGCCCAAGCCGGGCGTGTCGCCTTCCTCGCTGCGCTCGAACAGCATCTGCAGCCCGATGCATATGCCCAGAAACGGCTTCGTGCGCGCGGCTTCGAGCAACGCCGGACGCAATCCCCGCGCATCCATCTCGCGCATGCAGTCGCGCATCGCGCCCTGCCCGGGAAACACCACGCGCTCGGCCTGCCGCACTACCGCGGAATCGGAGGTGACGATGACCTCGGCCTCAGGCGCGACATGCTCCAGCGCCTTGGATACCGAACGCAGGTTGCCCATGCCGTAGTCGATTACTGCGATTGAAGTCATTGCAAATGCAATTGGACAGAATTAGCGGGAATAAAATCCATACGGCGGACAGGAATCCGGTTTGCGGCCCGTTGCTTCGCCGCAAGCCGGCACACCCCGTCAAACGTGTGAAGTCACAGGCTGCCTTTAGTCGAGGGAATCGTACCCGCGGCGCGCGCGTCGGGTTCGGCCGCCATGCGCAGCGCCCGGCCGAAGGCCTTGAATACGGTCTCGCACTGATGGTGCGCGTTGTCGCCGCGCAGATTGTCGATATGCAGCGTCACCTGGGCGTGATTGACGAAGCCCTGGAAAAATTCGCGCACCAGGTCGACGTCGAACTCGCCGATCCAGGCGCGGCTGAACGTGAGCTGATAAACGAGCCCGGGGCGCCCGGAAAAATCGATCACCACGCGCGACAAAGCCTCGTCCAGCGGCACGTAGGCATGACCGTAGCGGCGCAGGCCGCGCTTGTCCCCGAGCGCAGCGGCGAGCGCCTGCCCCAGGCTGATGCCCACATCCTCGACCGTGTGATGCGCGTCGATGTGCAAATCGCCCTTGGCCGAAATCTCCAGGTCGATCATGCCGTGGCGCGCAACCTGGTCCAGCATATGGTCGAGAAACGGCAGGCCGGTGGCCAGTTTGGCCGTGCCGGCGCCGTCCAGGTTCAGGCTCACGCTGATCTGGGTTTCGTTGGTATTGCGGGTGACCGAGGCAGTACGCATAAATTATTGGCCGCAGCTAGCGCCGAGATTGCTTGCATTCTAACCCAGCGCGACAGGCGGGC
>JAJZUN010000334.1 GCA_021848555.1 Pseudomonadota bacterium
AGTAAAGACAACGGTTTGATTGCTTCTGCAGAAGAGCTGATCGATTCCGGTAAAATAAAAATTTACTGCCCAGATAGTATCGATTCGCACAGCTGGTGCAATTATTCAATCCATCCGGCAGATCGACATCGACGAAAAGTGGGTGCGGCACGCCTTAAACCAGCTGGTCCTCAACGACTCCATGATCATGCAGCTCGGCCCGGCGCTCAATTCCGGGCGTTCGGTATTCCTGTACGGCCCGCCCGGCACGGGCAAGTCCAGCATCGCCGAGGCGATGGGCAGCGAGCTTCCCGGCGAGGTGTTCATTCCGCATGCGATTCTGGTCGACGAGCAGTTGATCCGCGTCTTCGACGCCGAGGCCCATAGCCCGATCGAGACCGTTCGCGACAAGGGGCCGCAACTGGATCTGGATGCCACCCTGAACTACGATCCGCGCTGGGTGCGCTGCCGTCGGCCCATCGTCATGGTGGGCGGCGAACTGGAAATGTCCTCGCTCGATCTGGAGTACAACCTGGTCAGCAAGTTCTATGAAGCGCCCATCCATATGAAGGCATCCAACGGCGTTTTCATCCTGGACGACTTCGGGCGTCAGATGGTCCCCCCCAAGATGCTGCTCAACCGCTGGATCGTCCCGCTGGAACGCGGCACGGATTTCCTGAGCCTCCATACCGGCAAGAAATTCGAAGTGCCGTTCGACCAGATATCGATCTTCTGCACCAACCTCAAGCCCAGCGAATTGGTGGACGAAGCCTTCCTCAGGCGCATCCGGCACAAGATCAAGGTCAATTACCAGACCGAGGCCGAATACATCGAGATCCTGCGCCAGGTCTGTCAATTCCATGGCCTCGAGTTCGACGCCGAGACCACGGATTACCTGATCGATGCCTATTACCACAAGACTGGCCGCCCGTTCGTCGGCAGCCATCCACGCGACCTGGTGGATCAGATACTGGACCGGGCCCGTTTCCTCAAGATCAAACCGGCCTTGACCAGGGAAGCCATCGACGCAGCAGCGGCAAACTACTTCGTCGAACTGTAATCGCCCAGGGCGGAGACCGTGGCAGTGGACAACGCTCCCGACCGGCAAGCGGTGCGGCTGCGCGCGCCGACCAGCCACGCCTTGGCCACCGCCGCGCTGCTGATCGCCGCTTTCGCCCTGGGTCTGTCCTATCCGAGCACGCGCGATCCGGACATCTGGTGGCACCTGAAGACGGGCGAATGGATCGTCCAGCACGGCGCCGTGCCCTGGAGCGATCCATTCGGCGCGCATACCGCCGGCGTCCTCTGGGTCGCCTATAGCTGGCTGGCGGAAGTCTGGTTTTATCTGATCGACCGCTACGACCCGGCATTGGGCCTCAAGGCGATCCAGGGGCTGGTGGCGGCCGCCACCCTGGGGCTCGTGTACGTCCATGCCCACTGCCGCAGCCGGCGCCCCCGCCTCGCGCTGTTGGCGACGGCCTTCGCCGTCGTTCCCTTGATACCTTGGTGGGCGCGCCCACAGATGTTCTCGTTCCTGCTCATGGCCGCGACCATGCTGGTCCTTTGGTGGGGCCAGAATCGCGCGCGGCGCGTGCTCTGGCTCCTGCCTCCCATCATGGCGCTGTGGGCCAACCTGCATATCTATTTTGTCGTCGGCCTCGGCCTGATGTGGCTGCTGCTGCTGTGGCCCTGGCTGTCTTGGCTGCTGGAGGGCCGTCGCCGTGACCCGTTGCCGCCGGCCTATGGCCTCGGCATCGCGCTTGCGGCCAGTCTGGCGCCCTTGCTCAATCCCTACGGCGCAACGCTTTTCCGGGAGATCCTGCCGCTGGCCGCGCATGCCACCGACAATTGGCCGCGCAACGTGATCCAGGAACTCCAGTCGCCGGATTTCCACAACTGGGCGGGACAGATGTTGTTCCTGTGGATCGCCTTGTTCTCGCTCGCTTTCGCCGGTTCGGGGCGCCGGCCTCCGGCCCTCACGCTGCTGCTGTTCCTGGTTTTGCTTTTCCGCGCGCTGTTCGCAATCAGGGATATCCCGTTCTTCATCATCGTCATGCTGCCCCTGGCTGTGGAGCATGTGGCCGCGGCCTGGCCCCAGCCTGGCCAGGCGGCATCTCTCGCTTCCAGCTTCGTTTCGCCCGTTGCAGTCGCCAAGGGGGTCGCGCACTGGCTCATTGCGGTCCTGCTGGCGCTGCTGCTCGCGGCGCCGTTCGTGAAGTACGACCGGGAACGCGGCCGCCTGCTCCAGGAACGGGACAAGGACTACCCGGCCGGTGCCGTCGCCTATCTTCTAAAAGCCCGGCCGCCCGGGCCCATGCTCAACTACTTCAACTGGGGCGGCTATCTGATCCACGCATTGTCGCCCGCCTATCCCGTGTACATCGATGGCCGCAACCAACTCTACCGCCGCGCCTTCTGGGACGAATACGACAACCTGAGACAGTGCAAACCGGGTTGGCAGAAGCGGCTCGACGCGACCGGCGCGCGAGTGGTCCTCTGGCAGGCGGATGCCCCCCTGGCGGCGCTGCTGCGCCTGTCTCCGGAGTGGACGGTGCGCTATGCGGACGGCAATGCGGTCGTCTTCGTGAAATCGATCAGGCGGCAGGGCGAGCGATGAATGGCGACGCAAAGACTGTCCTCATCATCGGCGCCGGGCCTGCCGGACTGACCGCGGCTTTCGAGCTGCTGGGCGGCCACGGCGGCGGGCAGGGCGCATACAAGCCCATCGTCTTCGAGGCCGACAGCCAGGCCGGGGGCATCAGCCGTACCGTCAACTACAAGGGCAACCGCATCGACATCGGCGGGCACCGCTTTTTCTCCAAGTCGGACTGGGTGATGGACTGGTGGCAGAACGTCCTGCCCCTGGAGCAAAGCGTGCAGGGCACGGCGGTGGATATCCGCTACCAGAACCGGCGCCATGCCTTCCAGGCCCGGCACGGCGCACCCGTCGATCCGGACGCAGTCATGTTGGTGCGCACCCGCCTGTCGCGCATCTTCTTCAACCGGCGTTTCTTCAAATACCCGATCAGCCTCAGTTTCGAGACGCTCGCCAACCTCGGTCCGGCGCGCACCGTGCGCATCGGCCTCAGCTATCTGCGGGCGATGTTGTTCCCGCGGCCGGAGAAGTCGCTGGAGGACTTCCTCATCAACCGTTTCGGCCGCGAGTTGTACCTGACCTTCTTCAAGTCCTACACGGAAAAGGTGTGGGGCGTCGCCTGCACGGACATCAGCCCCGAATGGGGCGCCCAACGCATCAAGGGCCTGTCCATCGGCAAGGCGCTGCTGCATATGCTGAAGAAGCCGTTCCTCGGCGAATCGATCGAAGCCCAAAAAGGCGAGCAGACCAGCCTGATCGAACGCTTCCTCTATCCCAAGCACGGCCCCGGCCAGATGTGGGAACAGGTGGCCGCACGAGTCCAGGAGCGGGGAGGGGAGATCCACTATCGCCACCGCGTCGTCGGCCTGGAAGTGAAGGACGGGACCATCGGCGCACTGCGCGTCCTCGACGAGGATACCGGCGAGATCCGACGCGTCCCCGGTGACTACGTGATCTCGAGCATGCCGATCAAGGACCTGGTCGCTGGCCTGGATCCGCCCGCGCCGGCTAACGTGCGCGAGATTGCCGCGAACCTGCCCTACCGTGATTTCATCATCGTGGGCGTGCTCGTTTCCGGCATGAGGCCGCACGCAGGTACGTCCACCGGGACCCACAGCCATATGCCGCCGGACAATTGGATCTACGTCCAGGAATCCGATGTCCTGGTGGGCCGGCTGCAGGTCTTCAACAACTGGAGCCCAGCCATGGTAGCCGACCAGGACCATGTTTGGCTGGGCCTGGAGTATTTCTGCAGCGAAGGGGATGCGCTCTGGGGCCGGAGCGATGAAGACCTGAAGCAACTGGCCGTCTCCGAACTGGCCAAGCTCGGCCTGGCCGACGAAAAGGATTGCCTGGATGCCGTCGTCATCCGGATGCCGAAGGCCTATCCCGCCTACTTCGGCAGCTATGCCCGCTTCTCAGAAGTGCGCGCCTATCTGGACCAGATCGACAACCTCTACCTGATCGGCCGCAACGGCATGCACCGCTACAACAACCAGGACCACTCCATGCTCACCGCGCGCGAAGCCGTGGCGAGCATCGTCGAGGGGCGAACCGACAAGACGGCGCTTTGGAGCGTGAACACGGAGCAGGACTACCATGAAGAACGATCTCGTGAAGCCGTGTGATCCGCGGCAATTCCCGCCGACCATCCCCTCGCAAGAATACGCGACCACAGGCGGCGAAGTTCCGGCCCCCCGCATTGCGATTGCCATCCCTTGCTACAACGAGGAGGTGACCGTCGCCAAGGTCGTGCGCGATTTTGCCGAAGGCTGTCCCCACGCGGAGATTCACGTATTCGACAACGGGAGTACCGATCTCACCGTACAGAATGCCCTCGGTGCGGGGGCTATCGTGCACAGGGTATTGGCCAGGGGCAAACTGTTTTCGCCGG
>JAJZUN010000335.1 GCA_021848555.1 Pseudomonadota bacterium
CCTTCGCCATCTGGCGCGCCACGCCGTTGCCGCAATCGACGATGTAGGTCGCGCCGTCGACCGCGACGGCAAACGCGGGCGCCGAGCGCGTCACTTTGGGCGTCGGCCCGCCGCCGGTGCCGAGCAAAACCAGCCGGCTCGCGCTCATTGCCGCGCCCCGATGACACGCGCGAGAAAGGCGCGGGTGCGCTCATGGCGCGGACGCGACAGCATTTCGCCCGGCGGGCCCGATTCGACGATCACGCCCGCGTCCATGAAGGCCACGGTGTCGGCGGCATCGCGCGCGAAAGCCATCTCGTGGGTCACGACTATCATGGTCATTCCATCCTCGGTGAGTCCGCGCATCACGCTGAGCACTTCGCCGACGAGCTCGGGATCGAGGGCGGAAGTGGGTTCGTCGAACAGCATCAGCTTGGGCCGCATCGCCAGCGCGCGCGCGATCGCCACGCGCTGCTGCTGCCCGCCCGAGAGCCGGCTCGGATAGGCATCGGCCTTGTCCGCGAGGCCGACGCGCTCGAGCAGCGCGCGCGCCCGCTCGGCGGCCTGCGCCCTCGGTTCGCCGCGCACCTGCACCGGCGCTTCGATGATGTTCTCGAGCGCGGTGAGGTGCGGGAACAGGTTGAAGCGCTGGAACACCATGCCGATGTCGGCACGCTGGCGGCACACCTCGCCCGGGTGCATTTCATAGAGGCTGTCGCCGCGCTCGCGATAGCCGACCAGCACGCCGTCCACGTACAGGCGTCCGGCGTCGATTCTCTCCAGATGGTTGACGCAGCGCAGGAAGGTGCTCTTGCCCGAGCCCGACGGCCCGATCAGGCACAGCACTTCGCCGTTGGCCACCTCGAGGTTGATGCCCTTGAGCACCTCCTCATGCCGGTAGCGCTTGTGCACGTTCTGCGCGCGGAGCATGGTCCCCGCAGCCGGCTGCCCGCGAGTCATGTCAGGACGTGGCATGCATCCCCACGCCCGATTTGCCGAGCCGGCGCTCCACGTAATGCTGGCCCAGGCTGGCGATCGTAGTCAGCGTCAGGTACCAGAAGGTCGCCACCAGCATCAGTTCGATGGTATGCAGATTCGCCGAGGAAATATTATGCGCCGCGGTCAGCATGTCGCCGCCGGCGATCACCGAGACCAGGGATGTGGCTTTCAGCAGCGAAATGAACTGGTTCCCGGCGGGCGGCATGATCACGCGCAGCGCCTGCGGCAGGATGATCCGGCGCAGGGCGAGCGGGTGCGACATGCCCAGCGCGAGCGCGGCGTCGCTCTGGCCGCGATCCACGGCGATGATGCCGGCGCGCACGATTTCCGCCATGTACGCGCCTTCGTTCAGGCCGAGCGCGATCACCGAGGCCACGAAGGGCGTCAGCACGTCGTTGGTCTTGAACGGGCCGAGATACTCGAACAGCAGCGCGAGATTGCCCCAGATCAGGATCTGCACCAGCAGCGGCGTGCCGCGCAGCAGCCAGGTGTAGAAGCCGCTCGCCAGGCGCAGCACCGGGCTCTCCGACAGGCGCATCACCGCCAGCAGGACGCCGAGCACCGTGCCGATCACCGCCGCGAGCAGCGCGAGCAGGACCGTGGTGCGCAGGCCGGCGAGGATCGCCGGCGCGAACTGATACTGCAGGATCACGCCGTGCTGGATATTCGGGTTGCGCCAGATGGAGACGGCGAGCAGGGTCGCGATCGCGAGCACCGCGGCGCTGCCGAACCAAAGCCAGGGGCGCCGCCGCGGGACGACGCGGGTCATGGGGGCCTCCGCGCCCATCCGCTAGAGCTTGAGATTGGCGCCGCCGTTGATCGTGGCCGAACGCAGCGCGCCGCTCTCGACGCCGTGCTTCTCGAGGATCTTGCGATAGCTGCCGTCGGCGATCAGCGCGTTGAGCGACTTCTGCAGCGCGTCGCGCAGTTGCGTGTTCGATTTCGCCACGCCTATGCCCAGAGGCACCGGCTGGTACACATGGCCCTGCACCACGTCGAAGATCTTGCCTTCGCCGGCGGTCTTGGCGAGATACACCATCACCGGCGAATTGCCGAGGAAAGCGGCGACGCGCCCCGACTGCACCTGCAGGCGCGCGTCCGAAGGCTGGGCGTATTGCAGGTTCTCGATGGCGGCCTTGCCGGCGGCCACGCACTTGGCGCTGGCCTCGTCCACCAGCGCGATCTGGGTCGAGCCCTGCACCGTGGAAACCTTCTTGCCGCAAGCCGTCTCCAGGCTTTCGACCTTCTCGGGGTTGCCTTTCTTTATCAGCAGCATGGTGCTGAGATTGAAGAAGTCGACGAAGTCGATGAGCTTCTCGCGTTCCGGCGTATCGTTCATCAGGGAGAACACGATGTCGATGCGCTTGGCCTCCATCGCCGGCAGCAGGCCGTTGAACGCCATCGACTCGAACACGATTTTCCGGCCCATCTGGGCGCTCATCGCGGCGGCCAGGTCGACGATCGCGCCCTGCAACGTGGTGCCGTCCGAGGCGTAGGAGATCATCGGCGGGCTGTTGGTGATCGAGCCGGCCTTGATCTCGTCGGCGGCTGAGGCCGCAGACGCCGCGGCCGCCAGGAACAGTCCGACCATCGTCGCGCCTGCAAAATTTCGGAAAAGCCGCATGATTTACGCCTCCTTGATGGCGCGTCCGGATGGATGCCGCCGTGTTGATCTTGCCGGCCATGTCGCAGGGCCCTCGGCCCGCAGCGATTGCCGCCAGCGAACGTTACCAAATGCGACTGCTCAGCGTCAACTAAGACCAGTTGCAGGATGAAAGGATACAATCGACCAAAACAGATGCGATCAGCATTGGGCTCATCCCGGCAAATATCGCCTTGCGTCCGGGCAGGCGGCGGTTCGATAGACAGGAAAAGGAGATATGTCAAATGCGCTATGAGGTGCCAAAGACGCTGGAGGCGGCAATCGCGCTGCTTGCCGGCGCGGACGGCCGGGGGAGGGTGCTGGCCGGCGGCACGGACCTGCTGATCCAGTTGCGTTCCGGCCGCGCCGAACCCGAACTGCTGGTCGACGTCAAGGCCATCGCCGAAATGCGCGCGGTAGTAGCCGCGGCGGGCGGCTATCGGGTCGGCGCCGCGGTCACCTGCATGGAGTTGATCGAGAACGAGGCATTCGCCCAGGTCTGGCCCGGCATCGTCGACGGCGTCAAATATATCGGCTCGATCCAGGTGAAAGGCCGCGCCACCATGGGCGGCAATCTGTGCAATGCCTCGCCGGCGGCGGACAGCGTTCCCGCGCTGATCGCCGCGGGTGCCGTGGTCTGCATCGCCGGACCGCAGGGCCGGCGCGAACAGCCGGTCGAGACCTTTGTCACCGGCCCCGGCAAGACGACGTTGGCCAAGGGCGAGCTCGTCGTCTCGTTGCTGCTGCCGCGGCGCGCGCCGCGTTCGGGCGACGCCTATCTGCGTTTCACGCCGCGCACCGAGATGGATATTGCAGTGGTCGGCGCCGCGGTCAATCTGACGCTGGACGACCAGGGTGTCTGCGGCAGCGCCCGGGTCAGCCTCGGTGCGGTGGCGGCGCGCGCCCTGCTGGTGCCCGAAGCTGCGGCTGCATTGATCGGCACCAGAGTCGACGCGGCGGCGCGGGCCAGGCTGGCCGCCGCCGCGAGCGCCGCGTGCAGACCCATAGACGACAAGCGCGGCACCAAGGAATACCGCATCAAGGTCGCGGGCGTGATGGCCGAGCGCGCGGCCGCGATTGCGCTGGAACGCGCAGGGAGGCAAATCTGATGTCACGCAATCATGTCAGCACGACCGTCAACGGAGACCAGGTCGAGTTTCTTTGCGAAACCGGCCAGACGCTGCTCGAGGCGCTGCGCGACGAGTTGCGGCTCACCGGCACCAAGGAAGGCTGCGGCACCGGGGACTGCGGCGCCTGCAGCGTCATGGTCGACGGGCGCCTGGTGTGCTCCTGCCTGATGCTGGCGGTCGAGGCGGAGGGCAAGGCGATAGCAACGGTGGAAGGCATGGCCGACGGCGACACCCTTCATCCTTTGCAGCGCAAATTCATCGAGCACGCGGCCCTGCAGTGCGGCATCTGCACCCCGGGAATACTGATCGCGGCGCGCGCATTGCTGGAACGCAACCCGGACCCGACGGAGGCCGAGGTTCGTTTCTGGCTGGCCGGCAACCTGTGCCGCTGTACCGGATATCACAAAATCGTGGACGCCGTGCTCGATGCCGCGCGCGAAATGCGGGGAGGCTGATCATGTCGAACCTGCTCAAGTACGAGGAAAAGGCACTGAAGATCGTCGGCACGCGGCCGCTGCGGCCCGACGGGGTCGACAAGGTCACCGGGCGCGCCCGCTTCGGCGCCGACTACAATCTGCCCGGTCAGCTGATCGGCAAGGTGCTGCGCAGCCCGCACGCGCATGCGCGCATCAAGTCCATCGACACCTCGGCCGCGCTGGCGCTGCCCGGGGTCAAGGCGGTGGTCACGCGCGACGATTTCGCCGAGATGCCGGACGA
>JAJZUN010000336.1 GCA_021848555.1 Pseudomonadota bacterium
CGACTGCCTGAAAGCGGGGGCGGCATGGTGATGCCACGCCGATACACCAACGCCGAGCTGGTCGACGCTCTCGCCGCCGACTACGTCAGCGGCGGCATGGGGCCGGCGGCCGCGCGGCGCATGCGCACCCTGATCGACCGGGACCCCGGGTTCACCACGGCCGTGGCACGCTGGCGCACCCACCTCGACGCCGCGCTGCTGACGCAGCAGCCACCCGCCGCGGTGTGGCAGGCCATCGCCGCGCGTCTGGACGGCACTTCCGCGCCCGGTCGTGCGCAGCTCGGAGTGCGGTGGCCGAGGCGCGCGCTGGCAGGAGTCGCCTTGGCTGCTGCGCTCAGCATTGCAGTGCTGCTGGTACGCCCGCCCGGTTCGACCCCCGGTGTGGCGCAGGTCGTCGCTGTGCTGCGCGGATCCGTCGGCCAGGGTGCCGTGGTCATGATCAAGGGGCGCGAGGTGTCGCTGACTGCGCTCGGGACCCTGCGGGCGCCGAGCGGGCGCGTTTACGAGCTGTGGCTGATCCCACACGGCGGCAAGCCAGTCGCCGTCGCGGTCGTCAGTCCCGATCAAACGCGTTACCGCCTGTCTGACGCAGCGGGTGCCGCGCTGGCCGGGGCCACGGCGTTCGCCGTCAGCGTCGAACCGCCGGGCGGCTCGCCCACCGGGCGACCGACCGGGCCCGTGGTGCTCATCGGGCCCGTCGAGCACTCCTGAGCCCGGCCGTGGCCATGACCGGGGCCGCGCCTGGCTCCAGTCCCGGTGGCCGGGTGCGGCGGTGGTGGCGACTGCGTTCCGTCAGCCGCGGCCAGTCGGGGCCGGCGTGCATTCTTCCGGACGGCACGCGGGTCGGAACCGCCGGCTTGTACCTGAGCAGCAGCGGCGGGCTGGCCACCGCGGTCAAGCAGCTCGGCGGCTGATCCTCGCCTGACGACTGGCTGGAATCACCGCGCGCGCAGAATCGAATGCCCCCGCGATAAGGAGGCATTTGCTCGTCGCTCAGGTAGCCGGGATATCGACGACTGCAGCCTGGCGCATTGCGGCCGCAGCCACTTGGTCCCGAGAACCGCTGCAACCAGGATGAGCGAGGAAGCGGCTTTTGCGCCGGAAACATGCGGGATTCCAGGTATGTCGTTTCAACAAAGTGTGACTACCATTAAACATACGGTAGCCAGTACAGTACATGGCCACTTGACCGCGGAGCTTCCCTGAGACTTCCAGCCCTATGCGGATCGCCGATGACCACCGTAAATGCAGCCGCCGCGATGCCCGATCGAGCGCGCCTCAGGCGGCATTTCGGCCGCGCAGGCACATCTCGCCACCGCCTGCTGCAGATCCCGATCGCAGCCTGCTGCTGCACGGCCACGCGGAGCATCGACGCGCCCCTCGAGCATCGCGCGACTGCGCAGCGTAACCAGCCTGCGGCAATGTCATGAAACACACCGGCGACGTATCAAGAACGGGCATCGCCAAAGGCGTGCTGTCGGTCAGCTGGCCATTTCTGTTGATCATTGCTGTGCTGGTGCAGGTGTCCTTCTTCAGCATGAACACGCTGTCTGCCGCGCGCGCCTTGGTCGGCGGGGAAAGCCTCTGGTCGAAGGGACAGAAGGAAGCGGTACAGCAGCTCCAACTTTATGTGCAAACCGGAGCCGTGGAACACTATGCACGTTTCAGGAGCGCGATTGCGGTTCCACTGGGAGACATGCGGGCGCGGCTGACACTCCAGCGGCGCCATCCGAATCTCGCGCTCGCCAGGGCCGGCTTGCTGCAAGGGGGAAACAATGCGCAGGACATCCCAGGCGTCATCCGGCTATTTCTGCGCTTCCATGCTTACGGCCCGGTCGCGCGCGCCATCGCCATCTGGCAGCAGGGCGACGCTCAGATCGACCGGCTTGTGCGACTTGGGCAGGCGATCGAAGGGGCGATGCAACAGGGCGACCGCCGCCGCGCCAGCGCGGAGCTGAGTCAGGTACTGAGCATTGACGCCTTGCTGACTCCTTTGGAGGACACCTTCTCGGCGGCACTTGGCGCAGCCTCGAGGCAGGCCGAACGCCTGCTCCAGGCGTCCACGGGGTTGCTGGCGTTCCTGCTCGCCGCCGCCGGCTTGGCGCGCACCCGCCAAGTTGTGTGGAGCGAACGGCACATGGCCGCAGCCCTGCAACGAAACGAGCAGCGACAAAAGGCCGCATTGACCGCCAGCGACCACGGTATCTTCGACATCGACCTGGAGCACGGTACTGCCCATCTTTCCGCGAATTTCATGGCTGCGCTCGGCTACCCCGACTGGCCCGACCAATTGGACATGACCGAGGTCGCCCGGGTCATTCATCCGGAGGACCGCGCACTTTTCGTGAGCCGGGTGCATGACGATGACGGTCCGGAAAACGATCTCGGCCGGTATGTCGAATACCGCCTGCTTTGTGCCTCGGGCGGCGTGCGTTGGGCTCGTGTCGAAGCGGGTGCCACGCGCGACAGTCGCGGCAAACGCGTACGCCTTGCCGGAACGATGCGCGACATCACGGAACAGCGTCTGGTCAAGGAGAAGCTTTTCGAGCAGACGGAGCGCGCCTTGGTCACGCTGAACTCGATTTCCGAGGCCGTGGTCACCACGGACGCCCAGGGATGTATTGATTACGTGAACCAACGAGCCGAGGAACTGCTGGACCTGCGCCTCGCCGACGTTCGCGGCAAAGCGGTGAAATCGGTGTGCTGGTTCATCGACGAGGCCACCCGGCAACCGCTTGCGCATCCCGTGGAGGTGGCTCTGCGCAGTGGTTTGCGGACCACGGCCACGTCGACCGCGGCGCTGGCCCGGCCAGGCGGCGCGGAAATATCCATCGATGCATCCGCGTCGCTGATGCATGCTCAGAACGACAGCGTGTTCGGTGTCGTGCTGGTGCTTCGTGATGTGCGACACGACCGCATCGCGGCATCGCAGATGCGGCATCAAGCCACGCACGATGTACTCACCGGGCTGATCAATCGCCGGGAGTTCGAATCGCTGGTCGAGGCCGCCGTGTGCTCCCGCCCCGGCGACGGCCTGCAACACGCGGTGTTCTATCTCGACCTCGATCGGTTCAAGATTGTCAACGACACCTGCGGCCACGAAGCTGGCGATCTGCTGTTGCGCGAGATTTCCGATCTCATGAAGTCGGCGCTGCGCGAGACCGACGCGCTGGCCCGGCTCGGCGGAGATGAATTCGCAATCCTGTTGCGCGGTTGTTCCGGCGATGCAGCCGCCGTGGTTGCCGAAAAAATCCGCGAAGTTGTCTCGGCCCATCGCTTCTGCTACCAGGGTCGGACATTCTCGGTGAGCGCCAGCATTGGCGTGGTCGCACTTGACACCGCTGTCATCGGGTACGCCGATGCGATTCGCGGCGCAGACGCTGCCTGCTACCACGCCAAGGAACACGGAGGCGATCGCGTCCAATTCTTCCATTCTGCGGATACCGACCTCGCCAGCCGTCAGGCAGCGATTCGCTGGGCTCCACGCATCAAGGATGCGCTGGACGAGAACCGCTTTCGCCTGTACGCGCAGCGCATGGAGAAGACACATCCCGCTCCGAGCGACCCGATGCGCATCGAGGTGCTCGTGCGGTTGGACGATGGCGCCGGAGCCTTGATCTCTCCGCAAGCCTTTCTGCCTTCGGCCGAGCGCTACCACTTGGCTTCGGCAATTGATCGCTGGGTGATCAGTGCCGTATTCGACGCCATCGGCAATTGCAATTGGAAGGTGTACGAGAGCTGCTCCATCAACCTATCAGGCGGCAGCATCGGCGACTCCCGGGTGATCGAGCACATTCTCGCCGCGAGCAGGGATGCTGGGATCGATCCCCGGCGCATCTGTTTCGAGGTCACCGAGACGGCCGTCATCTCCAACATCGGCGCGGCGCAGCATTCCATCCGTTGCCTGAGGGATGCTGGATTCCATTTCGCGCTGGACGACTTTGGCGCGGGCATGGCGTCGTTTGGCTATCTGAAGCACCTTCCAGTCGACTATCTGAAAATCGATGGATCCTTCGTGCGACAGATGCTTTCGGAGCACACGGATCGGGCCATGGTGCAGTCGATTCAACAAATCGCTCGGGCATTCGGAATCCAGACCGTCGCTGAATTCGTCGAGAGCCATGACATTCGCGCTGCCTTGAGGTTGATCGGCGTGGACTACGTCCAGGGATTCGCCATTCACAAGCCGCAGCCCCTGGCCGAAGTGCTGGCGCAGGGTGCCTGATTTCCGACGACGCCAGCCCGCAGCTGAGCAACGATCGGGGCCCTCGACGAGGCGAAACGAGGGGACCAGGACTCAAACGAGTCGCGATCGAGTTGTATTTACCGGAGTCGACTGGCGTGCGCGAGCTTGCGCGACATCATGGATCCACATCACGCAGGGCCGCGATACTCATCGAGTGTCGATGCCTGTCCCGAGGCCAAGCAGCCTCAGCCGGCCCGACGATGCGACGGTTCTTCGCTG
>JAJZUN010000337.1 GCA_021848555.1 Pseudomonadota bacterium
GTATTTCTGGTGGCGGCAGGCGCCGCAGCAACCACCGCCTCCCGCGCCGGCTGTGTCGCCTCCCGCGATCGCGCCGGCAGAGCCGGCGATCAAGCATCCGGTCCAGGCGCCGCCCGGCGCGACGGAACTGCCACCGCTCGAGCAGGCCGACGATTTCGTCAAGGAGCGGATCACCGAGCTGCTCGGCGAGAAGACCGTCAAGACCTTCCTCCAGATCGAAAACTTTGTGCGCCGCGTGGTGGCCACCGTGGACAATCTTCCGCGCTCGCTCGCGCCGCCGAAAATGTGGCCGATTTACCAGACGCCCGGGCGTTTCACTGTAGAGACCGGCAGGGACGGGAGCGTTATCGGCTCAAAAAACGCCGCTCGCTACACGCCGTTCGTCGCGCTAGTCGAATCGGTGGACACCGAGCGCGCGGTTGCACTGTACCGGCGGCTCTACCCGCTGTTCCAGAGCGCTTACGAGGCGCTCGGCTATCCGGGAAAGTATTTCAACGACCGCCTGGTCGCCGTGATCAACCTGTTGCTCGCAACGCCCGAACCGTCCGGCCCGCTGAAAGTCGAACTGCCAGAAATCCGGGGCCCGCTCAAGCCGACACACCCCTGGGTGCTCTACCGCTTCGCCGATCCCGCTTTCGAGGACCTGTCGAGCGGGCAGAAGATCCTGCTGCGCGTGGGGCGGGAGAACGAGAAGCGGCTGAAGGCGAAGCTCGCTGAGGTTCACAAGCTGATCGCGCAAGAGCAAGCGGGGCGCTAAGACTCGGTGTCCTTCCTGAATTCCAGTCGATCAAGGTCGCACGGAAAGGCCGCGAACGGGCGATCAGGATATCGCGACGCTTGAATCGTACGCGGCGGCCAGCATAGCTAGCTACCGATCCGGATTCGCGTTGCGCCCGCGTTTCCTTCCCCCGGCTCCGACAAGCCCGCTCTCGTCGACCGATGCGGGCTCTTCTACCAAGCCCGCGTCGCCGGGTGTGAGCACCCTGTCGCCAGGATCGGGTTGAGCAACACCGCCGGCACCGGGCGTTTCTGCATTGCCGGGCGGTACGTCCGGAATCACCACTTGTTCTCCGGACAGACGGCGGCTGTCTGCCGGCAGGGCCGGGGTGGGCGCATCCGCGCGGGCAGGAAGCTTCGGCGTGCCGAGATAGTGCTCGCGCGCTTTGCGTTCACGTACCGGCTTCTCGTTGCCGAAGCGGCTGCTTACCCATATGCGCCCGCGCTTGAACTGAGCTTCGCTCCACGCGATCAGCTTTGCCAGCACGCCCGGTCCGCCTGGCTCCGGCGTGCCGCGCGGACAAACGGAAGCGGGCTCCCTGCCGGCAATGAATAACTCGCGCACCGCGCCCCCGTGTTCAGGACGGCATCCCTGCACAAGCACCAACCCCGTGCTCGGGTCCACGGCGGCATGATGGATCTGCTTCGGCGCGATCCATGCGTGAGATGGCGCGCGGTTGCGCGTCACGCGGCGCATGATCCGTCCCCACACCGGCGCGGCCAGCCTTCCGCCCGTTGCATCCCGCAAAATCGGCTTCGGGTTGTCGAAACCCATCCAGACGGTGCCTACCATATCGGGCGTGTAGCCTACGAACCACGCGTCCGCGCCGCCACTGGTCGTGCCGGTCTTGCCCGCTACCGGTCCGGAGTAGCCGGCGCGCCGCACACCTGAACCCGTGCCTTTGTCGACGGCGTCAGTCAGCAGGTTGGTGACCAGGTAGGCCACAGCCGGATCCAGCACCTGGCGAACCTCCGCATCGTTGTCCCATACGACATTGCCGTCCGCGTCTTCCACGCGCGTAACACCGCGCGGTGTCGATGCCTCACCCATCCCGGCAAACACTGTGTACGCTGCGGTCAGATCGACCGGCGTGACATTGCCGGTACCGATCGCAGCGGATGGAAGGTCGGGAATCGGGCTGCGTATCCCCGCGCGCCGCGCCAGCCTGATCACGTCGGAAATGCCCACCGCCGCGGCCAGCCGCACGGTGGGTACGTTCTTCGATCGCACCAGCGCCGCGCGCAGGCTCACGTCGCCCTCGAATTCGCCTCCGAAGTTCCGAGGTTCCCACACTTCTCCGCCCGGAAGTTCCATGCGCAACGGCGTATCTGCGATATGCTGGCTCGGCGCATATCCTTCACGCAGCGCCACGGCGAACACGAACGGCTTGAATGCGCTGCCGGGCTGTCGCAGTGCGCGCGTGGCGCGGTCGAAGCGAGATTGCAGAAAATCCCTCCCGCCCACGAGCGCGAGGATGTCTCCGGTCTGCACCTGCAACAGCACCACCGCGCCTTGAAGGTATTCCGGATCGTCGCCGAGCTCAAGCGTGGAAGAGTAGCGCCTGCCCCGAAAGCGCCCGTACTCGCCGTTTTCGATCGCGCGCAGTTGCCGCGACAATTCCTGTTCTGCGATTTCCTGCGCACGCCGGTTCAGCGTCGTGTGAATCCGCAGCGGCGCCGTATACAGATCCTCGCCGAGCCGATCCTCCAGCTCGCGCCGAACCGCCTCGACGAAGTACGGCGCAAACGACGGCTTTTTCGGGCCCGGTGGCGGCTCGCGGCGCACGGCGAGCCGGGCCGCGCGCGCGGCCTGCGCCTCGTGCGCATCGATACGGCCCTGCGCCGCCATCATGTCCAGCACCAGGTTGCGGCGCGTCGCCGACTGCTCGGGGTTGCGGCGTGGATCGTAGGCGCGCGGTGACTTGGGCAACGCTGCCAGTACCGCTGCCTCGTCGAGAGACAGCTGGCGCGCGGAATGCCCGAAGTAGTTGCGGGCCGCGGCCTCAATGCCGTAAGCGCCGCCCCCGAAGTAGATATTGTTGAGATACAGCTCGAGAATTTCGTCCTTCGTGAATTTGCGCTCGATCTCAAGCGCGACGCGGATCTCCAGGATCTTTCGCCTCAGCGTGCGCTGTGCGCCGGGCAGCCGCTCCGGCCACACGTTGCGCGCGAGCTGCATGGTAATGGTGCTGAACCCTTGCGCGACGCTGCCCGCCTTGACGTTTGCAAGTAGCGATCCGAACACCCGGCGGTAATCGATGCCGCTGTGTTCGAAAAAGCGTTTGTCTTCCACCGCCACAAACGCCTGAGGAACGTACTTCGGGAGTTCCTTCAATGGAACCACGGCGTGCTCGACCGGCGAGAGAATTGCAAACTGTCTTCCATCCCGATCCAGCAGCACGGACTCGCCCCCCGGCTGATACGCGCTCAACTGCCCGACGGCCGGGCAGCCAAGAACGCCGCACCGCTGCCACAGGATGCCGAGGAATATTACGCATGCAAGCGAAGCAGCGAGCACTTGCCGTGCCGTGGGCTTATGCTGCGCCAGACGCGTGGCAGGCCAGCTCAGCCTCGTGCCCAGGTACCCCAGCCATCGCTTAAACGCGCCGCACACCGCAACCGGCCAGCGAAGTATCTTCATCTCCGCGTAGCGCTGCAGTTCACGGACCACTCCGATGCGATCGGCGCGCTTTGCTGTCCCTTTTAAAGATCACCGCCAAGTCATGCCTTTCCGTTCGCGTTGCAGCCCCCCGCGGACGCCACATCCCAGGCTTGTTTTGGGTGCAGCTTATGGGAGGGAGGTCTGGGCCACCGATCATTGCACATCGAGATAAAGCGATTGAGCTGGTATGTTGTAATACTACGACAAGAACGTGCACCAAATCATCGTACTCTGTCTAAGTCTAAAACTGGAGGAAAGAATTGGGGCGACGCGCCACCTCTATCCATGTGCTGCATCGCAATACCGGGTTCAGATCTTGCACCGGCGCGTCATTGCGAGGCCTGGTCTTTTGCAAGACGCCCCCGCAAGACCCGGTTTGTTTACCCCGGTTGCCGCGAACGCCGGCCCGCCGCCTTGCGCAGCAGTTCGAGGCCGCGCGCGGCACGAACCTGAAAACGCAGCTCCGCGTCGTGTTCGGCGATAGCGGCGGTCACTATCTCGCCGATCAGTTTGTTTACGCTCAGCTTGCGCTCCTTGGCTACCTGCTGTAGCCGATCGCGTTTTTCCTGTGACATGCGAATAATCAGTGCGCTCATGGTTTCCTTTTCAATAGTTGCAGAAGAACAGGGTCGGAGTCGAATTTTAATTCGATTCCTTTGTGATCTGGAGGCCGACCTATGGTTAGATTTCCGGATAGCCAACCAGTGGTAGCATATGTTTGGTAATCGCAAAGGAGGCCTTATGAATAGCCTCAAGTCGGGGGTCACCTCGATGCTGAAGGCGTTACCGGAGGATGCCAGCCTGGAGGACATTCAATATCACTTGTATGTTCTCGAGAAGGGGAAGCGCGGCCTTGGACGCGCCGAAACCGAGAGCGCCTTATCCCATGAGGATGCCAAAGCCCGTCTTTGAAAATGGCTCGCCGCCTAGCCCCGACTTTGACACCTCCGAGTAACACACCCCTCGGAACGCCGCATGGCATAAGGCTTTCAGCGATATTGCCGAAATCGGTGTGTATCTAGG
>JAJZUN010000338.1 GCA_021848555.1 Pseudomonadota bacterium
AGGCTGTTGCCGTTGGCCGAGGCCCATGCGTCCTTCAGCGTGAGCGAATCGTGACCGCTGTTCCAGTCCGAAGGCGCCGCGATGCCGTCCTGCGCGGTCGCATAAAAGACATAGAACGCCGGCCCGCCGGTGTAGCCGTCGAGAAGCTCGGCCCCGGCCGCATAGGTATTGAATGCGACCGCGGCCCCGTCCTTCAGGACCTGGAACTTGACCGCTACCCGTTTGCTGCTGTCGATGGTAACGCTGGCGATTTTGTATTCGAAGCTGGCTACGCCGGGCTTGATCACCGGATTGTGCGGGGTGGCGATGGTGAGCTCGCGACTGTGATATACGGGAATCGTCGTCGCGTCATGACATAGCGCGCACAGCGAGTCATTTTTCTGGGCGCCACCGATGTGGCCGGTTGTTTCACCCATGATGGTTGTGCCCCGGCCTGTGGAAAAGTCGATGCCGGCGTGGCAGGCGCCGCACGCAGCCCGGCTGGGCACGTTCTTCCAGTTGTCGCCTTGCGGTGTCAGCGGCTTGCCCGCGGCGTCCTTCTTGCTGCCGTCGTGGCACTTGGTGCAGTTGCGCAGCTCCTGCGGAAAGCGGACGTCGGCGTAACTGTTCATGCCGTCCTTGTAGCCCCAGACGGTGTAGTCCTCGCCGAATGTTTCTTTCAGGCGCGCCCCGGCGTGTATCTTGTGAATCATGATCCTGAAATCGAGCACGTTGCCGCTGTTGGCATCGGTGGTGCCGGCGTTGTGGCAGAGCACGCAGAACTGCGTGTCGACGCGGCCGCCGCCGTGCACGGCCAGCTTTTCGTGGCACTCGTTGCAGCTGCCGATGTCGACCACCTTGTGATCCTTGCCGGTGTCGGTCACAGCTACTGCGTTGCCATTGGCGTCGATGGTGAAGTCAAAATACGGATTGACCAGCACCGTATTGCCGGCCTTGTTGGTGTAGCTCAACTGGATCGCGACGCGATGCGTGCGCTGGGGCTCGAACACTACGCCATTCGTCTTGGCAGGATCCTTGATATCGGTCGTGAACGTGTAGGTGTAGTAACCGGCATCGTTGTAGACCAGTTGGCCGGGGTCGGCCGCCGGATCGGTCGTGGCCTGCGTGGCGCTCGCCAGCACGGGCGCGCCGCCCGGGCCGACAGTCGCCGTGGCCGTTTCGGTGCGATGGGTGTAGCTGACCCATTGGTCCGGAGCCCCATTGGTGCCGGGGACCAGCTTGGCGATGATGAAACGCGCATTGGAGGTGGTCAGACCCTTCACCACCGCGCCGTCGGACAGCACTGTGAAATTGACCTTGGGCGGACTGTTTATCGTCACCGGCACGATGCCGGCACTCTGCACCACCCCGAAGGCCGCGGCGGGATTGGCTGCCGTGTCGCTGGCGGGAAGAGCCGCGGCTGTCGCTATGGTGGCAGCCGCCGTGGCAGGGGGCGGGGCAGCAGCTGCGGCAGCTGAGGTGGCGGCCGTGGTGCCGCCACCGCCGCACCCAGCCAATACGACGGCCATCAAGCCCGCCGCTGCAAAGTTGATCCAATGGTCAAGAAACCGGTTCTTGCGTGACGGGTCAAAACGCTTCACGATAATTTCCTTTACGCGTATGTTGAATAGGACCAATACTCGTTGGCGCGGATACTTTTCGAAGCGGCGACGAGTTGACGATTTGATGTTTTTCCGGCTTGGGATATTTCCGTAGTTGGAGACTTGGGTATGAGCCGAGTACACAACTGCTGCCGCCAAGCTGCATCGATCATGGCGTCCACCGCGGTGGTTTCGGTTCTTGACCCCAAGGCGAACGAAGCGCACAGGTCGAGCTTCTGTGGCGCGCTCACCGCTGCCCTCGCTTTAGATTGCGGTCGCCGCACAACTGCTACCAACTAGAGTGATGGAATGGCCTCCGCGGTTCTGCGCTGGCGGGCGTTGTCGATCGCGGCTGCCGGGTAAGACAGTCCGCGCCGGATGCCGGCGGCAGTTCCCATGCCGTATGAATGGCCAGCGGCTCGCGAATCGGACATGGCGGCCTGAAGAGACGACGCGATTTGCTTTGGTTCGAACGGCCTGGAGATAAGCGCGTTCGCCCCGAATTCCCGGCATACGGCCCGGTCAAGATCGCTGCTGCGCATCCACGCAAGAATAATCGGTTTGTCTACGCCGGCGAGCCGAAGCCTCCTGCACAGTTCGAGCGCTTCGCGGCCCAGTGCGTAACCATCGATCACGATCAGGGCATGTCCGCATGACGAGCGCTTCCACTCCTCCAGGGCGACTCCTGGTGTCGCCGACACAATGGGGCCCGCAAAAGCGCCCAGGAGTTCCTGCAGATCCTGGGGGCAGGCCGCGTCTTTGGAAACGTATGCGATGTCCAGTACCGGTTGGTTGACGCCCATATGCCTTTTCTCGCGTTCGCTCCGGCCTCGCCGGCGTAGATCCCGAGAAGCATGATGCCGCGCAAAGCTGGCGAAACCATTATGAAATGGTTGCGAATTGGCATGGCACCGGGCGATGCTCTGGGCGCGGATCGCCTGTTTGCCTGCTTCGTTGGGACGTCGGGTAGCGGGCGGCGAGCGGGACACCGTGCATTCGCCGGCGCTGCTCAGGGTTGCCGCGGTTTAGCGACGCTGATGGCGCCTTTGGCCGCTTGGGACGGCTCTGCCTGGATCAATCCTTCAGACTCTGAAACAGCTCCATCATGTGCCGATAGTGCCCGATTACGCGATCCAGAGAAAACTGGTATCTCACCGCGTTCTCAGCGAACTTGCCGCGTTCGACGTCCATTTCCACGGTGTTGCCGTCGAGACTGGATTGCCGCGGGACGGCGTAACTGACGGGGACCTCGGCCAAGGTAGCGATCTTCTCGCGCAAGGCTTGCGCGACATCGATGTCGCGCGCCTTGTAGCCCGGCGTGTCGGCATTCGCAATATTCGATGCCAGCAGTTCCATGCGGTAGGCGCGAAGCTTGAGCGCAAGCTCGTGAACGTGTTCATCGGCGCCATGGAGCTGCGCTGCGCGCAGCGGAATGTGCCGCGAGCCGGTAGCCGCGTTCGGCACCTGGTGTTCGCCAACTTCGTTCGATCCCCGGGACGTTCGCGCCAACGGCAAGGGGGTCGTAACAGCAGCGTACGATTGCAGGCTTCCCTGAAGGACTGCGGAAAAATCCGATGACGAAGCCGATCCCGCAGAGTGCGAACCGTGTCCGCCGGTCTGGATCGGTTCGCCTGCTGTCACGCCGGTCGTCGCAAAATTACTCACGTCTTACCCTCCGGGTCAGGTTATTCGCGTGCAACGCATGTGTGGTTTGGCGCGCCACGCATGCCGATAAAAGCACGCGCGCAACAGTTGTGATCCACCGAATATGCGTCGATACTGCGCGCATTTCCCGGCAGACACCGTCTACGGTCCAAATGTAATCGGGCCGTTATCTCGCTGTAATCTCCGGGGTGTTACGCTGCCGCGCATTGTGTGACGCCGTCGACAGAGCCCACAGCGAGCAAGGGAGAGTACGAGTGAAGAGATCGGCGCTATTTTGCTTGATTACTGCAATTACTGTCTTTATCGCGGCATGCGCAAGTGGTTCGTACACAGCGCCTAGGGACTCCTCGTCGGACCACTCCTCGCATCGGCATTAATCCGCCCGGCACCGCGAGCGCAGCAATTTTGCGAACGAGCAAAGTGAACAAGGGGCACGGCGACTGCCGCAGTTGCAAGCTGCTCGCGAAAGCTACGGGATTCGACCCCGCCATCGTGAGTTACACTTTCCGGCGATCCGTGCTTCAACAACACTGAACCATGCATTGCAATCGCGGTGCAGTTTCAATCGACGAGAACAAGGAAAGCGTTGGCTGGTGGCAAGGTCTCGGCGAAATGGACCCGATCAGGGCCGTCCTCGTCAAGAACGAATGACAGGCGAGCGCGATTGACGGGAACATTACCGGATGCTGACGCAAATGTAATCGCAGCGCCATGAAACGGTAATGGGCCGAGAGTAATCTCAACGAGCCATTCCGGCTAATTCCCAGGAGAACCAAAATGTTGAAGAAACTGTTGGCAGTTGTCGCGATGAGTGCCGTTACCGGTTCGGCATTCGCCGTTGATGCGTCCCAGGTCGCGAAATCGATCGCATTGAAAGACGGCTCGACGGTGTACGTCTACAAGGATGGAAAAATGGGGATGGAAGACAAATATGGCCGGGCTGTATATATGGATCCCGGTCATGCTATGGAAACCAAAGATGGCAAGAAAATCATCATGATCGGAAACGAGATCTATCGCGTCGACGAAATGTTGCACGGGCAACATAAACTCGGCGGTTGATTTCTTCCGACTTTCGCTTTAGGAAAACGGCCCGCTCAGCGGGCCGTTGTTATTGGTGCGCCCGGCAGGGCGCACCCATTTGGAGGTGCAAGTCCTCTACTCGCCCGATAAGGGGAAGAGTTAGCCGAACGGCAAGGGTGTCGC
>JAJZUN010000339.1 GCA_021848555.1 Pseudomonadota bacterium
AACTACGAAGAGATCAGCGCCGAGCGCCTGGCCGAGCGCGAAGCGGGGCAATACGACGCGCTCACCTGCACGGAACTGCTGGAGCACGTACCCGATCCCGCAAGCACGGTGGGCGCCTGCGCCAGGCTGGTCAAGCCGGGCGGACATGTTTTCTTTTCCACCATCAACCGCAACCCCAAGTCCTACCTGTTCGCGGTGATCGGCGCCGAATACATCCTGCGCCTGCTGCCGCGCGGCACGCACGATTACGCCAAATTCCTCAAACCTTCCGAGTTGGCGCGGCATTGCCGCGCCGCGGGCCTGACCCTCAAATCGGTGATCGGCATGGGCTACAACCCGATTACCAAAGTCTACGCGCTCAACGACGATGCCAGCGTCAATTACCTGATGCACTGCGTGCGGGATGCCTAAAACCGGCCCCCGGGCAGTGCTGTTCGATCTGGACGGCACGCTCGCGGACACGGCGCCCGACCTCGCGCGCGCGCTCAATCGCGTGCGCGCCGCGCACGGTCTCGCGCCGATGCCGGTCGAGACCACCCGGCCCTACACTTCCAGCGGCGCGCGCGGCCTGCTCAAAATCGGCTTCGGCCTGGAGCCCGAGGATGCGCGCTACGAGGCGCTCAAGTCGCAGTTTCTCGAATTTTACGCAGCCGACATTTGCGTGGATACGCGGCTGTTCGACGGCATGGCCGAACTGCTGGCCCAACTCGAGCAGGCGCACTTGCCCTGGGGCGTGGTGACGAACAAGGCGGAGCGTTTTACCCTGCCCCTGATGCAGGGCCTGCGCCTGGGCAGGCGCGCCGCCTGCATCGTCGGCGGCGACACCACCGCCCGCGCCAAACCGCACCCGGATCCGCTGCTGCACGCGGCGGCGGTGCTGCAACTGCCGCCGTCTGCCTGCCTGTACGTAGGCGACGACCTGCGCGACGTGCAGGCGGCACGCGCCGCAGGCATGCCGGTACTGGCGGCCAAGTACGGCTATCTCGGCGACGGCGGCTCGGTCGAATCCTGGCAGGCCGATGCGGTCATCGAACATCCGCGCCAAGTGCTGGATTACCTCCACGCCTCTTGAATTCCGCGTGAATTCACCCCATATGCGATAATGCAAGCGTAGTTCTGGATTGGCAGGCGCGAAACAAGGGAACCTTTCCTCGCTTCACGGCCTCCAATCCGCACCAGATACCGGGGGCGACCTGGTTTCGACGTGGGTTGCAAAGCAGCGCAGTGCATACCGAGGATCAGCTACCTCGTAAATCCAACTGAAACGCAATAACCGCGAACGACGAACGTTTCGCTCTAGCCGCTTAATACCGGCTAGCTCTGCACCGGTTGGTTCATGGGCCGGGTAACGCAAGTTACAGCAGAGTCATTTACATGAGCTCGCGCCCCGCAGGGTCACTTTGCGGCACGCTAAATTCAAGGTGACTCGCCGTTTGTCAGCCTGCCGGTTGGCGGGCAAGCGGTTAAATCTAACAACCTGGCTAAGTATGTAGATCTGTCTGTAGAGGACTTGCGGACGGGGGTTCAATTCCCCCCGCCTCCACCATTTAAGCATCCAAAGCAATCCAGTAACATCCTCAAGCCCGCGCAAATGCGGGCTTTTTCTTGTGTATAGCGTCTAGAATGGGGCAACACTGTCCATTGACATCCGGGGGCAACTGGGGGCAGAATTGGGGGCAGCTAGGCCATACCCAAAAGGAGTTGCCCCTAAATGCCTCTGACCGATACCGCAATTCGTAACGCCAAACCTAGCCAGAAGCCCGTCAAACTGTTCGATGAGCGCGGGCTGTACCTGGAGGTCTCCCCGGCCGGCGGGAAGTGGTGGCGGCTGAAATACCGCTTCGACGGCAAGGAAAAACGCGTCTCCCTCGGAGTCTATCCCGACGTGAGTCTGAAAGACGCGCGCGATCGCCGGGACGCATCGCGCAAGCTGCTCTCCGATGGCATCGACCCTAGCGAAAATCGCAGGGCGATGAAATCAGCGCGCGTTGACCAGGCGGCAAACAGTTTCGAGGTAGTCGCGCGGGAGTGGTACGCGAAGCACGCCCCCAATTGGGCAGAGCATCACGGTGACCGCATCATCCGGCGCTTTGAACGCGACATCTTTCCGTGGATTGGTGGGCGACCGATTGCCGACGTGACCGCCCCCGAATTGCTGGCCGTGGTGCGCAGAATTGAAAGCCGGGGCGCGCTGGAAACCGCACACCGGGCACTAGGCAACTGCGGGCAGGTATTTCGCTACGCTGTGGCGACCGGGCGAGCGATGCGCGACCTATCCGGCGACTTACGGGGCGCGCTGCCTCCGGTGAAGGGTGAACACTTCGCCGCGGTAACTGAACCGAAACGAGCGGCGGAATTGCTGCGAACACTCGACGGCTATCAAGGCACGCTCACCGTAGCTTGCGCGCTGCGCCTTGCACCGTTGGTATTCGTGCGCCCTGGCGAGCTTCGCAAGGCGGAATGGGTGGACATCGATCTTGACACCGCGGAATGGCGCTACACCGTAACCAAGACGGACACGGCGCACATTGTCCCGCTGGCAACTCAAGCGGTAGCGATCCTGCGCGAACTTCACGCCCTGACCGGTACCGGGCACTATGTGTTTCCGGGCGCGCGTACCAATGGGCGACCAATGAGCGATAACGCCATCCTCGCAGCCATGCGTCGCACGGGTATCGGTAAAGATGAAATGAGCGGGCACGGCTTCCGCGCAATGGCGCGAACGATCCTTGATGAAGTGATGGGGGTGCGCCCTGACCTGATCGAACATCAGTTAGCCCATGCCGTGAAAGATCCGAACGGACGAGCCTATAACCGCACTGCGCACCTTCCCGAACGGCGCAAGATGATGCAGCAATGGGCGGATTACCTAGACAAATTGAAGAGCGGCGCCGAAGTGATACCGCTGCGAGGGGCCGCCTGATGCCCGAAATCTCCCGCTTTTTCGGCATCGTGATCTACATGAACTGGCGCGAGCATCCGCCGATGCACTTCCACGCCGTCTATGCCGAGCACGAAGCTCTCGTGACATTGGATGGGGCTGTCTATGCTGGTTCCTTGCCTGGCCGAGCGCTATCGATGGTGCGCGAATGGCTGGCGCTGCATCGGGAGGAACTCGAAACCGATTGGCAACTGGCGCAGCAGAAAAAACCCCTCAACCTGATCAACCCGTTGGAGTAAATGCCATGATTCTGCATACGACCGAGGTAACCCCGCTGCCCGATTATCGGCTGTTTCTACGCTTCAACAACGGCGATGCGGGCAAGGTTGATCTGTCCGGTGATCTGGACGGCGAAGTGTTTGAGCCGCTGCGCGACCCGGTGCAGTTTGCGACCGCCTATCAGCATCCTGTGATGCGGACCGTGGCATGGGCGAACGGAGCCGACCTTGCCCCGGAATATCTGCTGGAACTGATGCGACGCCAGCAGGAGCAAGCGGCTTGATGATTTGCTGACGCGCAATCGACACCGAAAAAGCTTTTCACCGTCCCCGATGCGGTCCACCTGTTAACGGTGTCGCATTTCCGCAGAAATCCGGCGTCGATGAGCTTTGTGGTTGGCAAACAAGCGCAAGCTGGGTGTGATTTTGGTTTTTGATTTTCAGGCATATTTATGCCGGTTTTGGGGTTGGCGCCCGCAGGGCTTGCGGTGGATGGATTGCGAAGCAATCCATCCGTCTGGCAAGCGGAGCGCGGCAGAGATCGCCGGAGGAACGTGTCAGAGTGAGCTGAAGCGGTCAAACGAAGAGCCCGCTTGGCCCGCGTGAAGGTAGCGCCCGTGTCGGCGATGGAGTAGAAAGCGGACTGGCCGGTGGAAACGCAGGCGCGACACCGGTCCCAACCGCCAAGCCAGTTCCGATGCCGCGCCCCGCGCCCAGACGGGCGACGTTGCACGCGAAGTATTTCACGAAGCGGGCGTCCCCGTCGAGTCACCCATTGGCCTTACTTGCCAATGGAACTCCCAGGACGACGCTACCTGTGCGCCGGCTGCCGCGCCCCGGTGCTTATCTGCAGCTATTGTGATCGCGGCAACCGCTACTGTACGCAGGGATGCGCGCCGCAGGCACGCCACCGGTCGATACGGGCTGCCGGCAGTCGCTATCAAGACACGCATCGTGGCCGTCGTGCCCATGCCGAACGCCAGCGTCGATACCGCGCCCGAGAGCAGAAAGTGACGCCATTGAACCGTCAGACTCAAATCGACCCTGACGAATTAGGCGCTCAGCCTTGGCCTCAATCGCGGGGCGATTGGAACGAAAACAAGCAATCGGATCGCCGCCGGCGCCACCATGATTGTCTTGTAGCGCCTCAAGCGAAATAGCGCACCCTATCCGAGCACCATCTTTATCCGCAGGAAATGATGCCACGTCACGCGCTCCATCCCATGCCTCTATTCTTGGAAAAGTGATTGCCATTCTGCCCCCCCCACTGAGAAGACTTCAGCAG
>JAJZUN010000340.1 GCA_021848555.1 Pseudomonadota bacterium
ACGCGCAGATTGCTCGCGCCGTGTCCGGCGGCGATGGCAAGCAGCTTGTCTCTATGGGCGGCCAGTGCTTCGGAGGGCTTCATGGGCGCTATTCTCGCAGGTTTTGACGCGCCCGCGCATCGGGCTGCGGCCCTTGCAGTCCGGCCCGGGTGCGCGGCGGGTGCGTCTCAGCCATGCCGATTGCAGAATTGGCGGTGCCATGGCGGCGCCGCGATGCTACTTGGTGCAGGCCCAGGTCACGACGGCGCAATCCTTGGCCGCGCACAGGCGCAGCGCCTTCGCTTCGGCTTCCTGCCGCGTCGCGCCGGTCGCGGTGAAATGCTTTTTCGACCCGCGTACGAGGACGCCGCAGGCGTTGCTGAAGCTGACCACGACTTCGCAGCGCGCATCGGCGCATTGGTTCAGCGCCTCGATCTTGGCCGCGCGCGCCGTGGCGGCATTGTAGACGTAGCCGAACTGGCCCGACTCGCGCTGCAGCGCGATGGCGCCATAGGCGCCTTTTTTTCCGGTCGCTTTCGCCAATGCCGGTTGTGCGGCACAGGCGAGCGCGGCGACGAGGGCCAGTCGAAGCAGGAGCGCAAGCCTTACATTGTCGCCCAGCGGTTTTTTCGAAGGGGCACCCATTACATGGTCGCCCCTAGGACCCAAGGCGCGAACTCGTCTTCGCCGTAGCCGAAGACCTCGCTCTTGGTCTTTGCGCCGGATGCGGTCTCGAGGATCAGCTCGAACAGCTTCTGCCCGACCTGCTCTATGCTCTCCTTGCCGTCGATGATGCCGCCGCAATTCAGGTCCATGTCCTCTTCCTGGAACTCGTACAGGCGCGTGTTGGTCGCGAGCTTGAGCGAGGGCGCGGGCTTGCAGCCGTAGGCCGAGCCGCGGCCGGTGGTGAAGCAGACCAGATTCGCGCCGCCGGCGATCTGGCCGGTGGCCGACACCGGGTCGTAGCCGGGCGTGTCCATGTAGACGAAGCCTTTGGCCGTGACCGGTTCGGCGTATTCGTACACGTCGATCAGGTTGGTGGTGCCGCCCTTGGCCGCGGCGCCGAGCGATTTCTCCAGGATGGTGGTGAGGCCGCCGGCCTTGTTGCCGGGAGAGGGATTGTTGTTCATCTCGTTGCCGTTGCGCGCCGTGTAGTCTTCCCACCACTTGATGCGGCGGATCAGCTTTTCGCCGACCGCGCGCGTCACCGCGCGGCGCGTGAGCAGGTGTTCCGCGCCGTAGATCTCCGGCGTTTCCGACAGGATCGCGCCGCCGCCGTGACGCACCAGCAGGTCCACCGCCGCGCCCAGCGCCGGATTCGCGGAAATGCCGGAATAGCCGTCCGAGCCGCCGCATTGCAGCGCGAGCAGCAGATGGCTCACGGGCACGGTCTCGCGCTGCACCCGGTTGGCCTCGGGCAGGATCGCCTCGATGCGCGCGATGCCCTCGCGCACCGCCTTCATGGTGCCGCCTTTTTCCTGGATGGTGTAGGCGGCGAGCCGATCGCTGCGCTTCAACTGCTGCGCCGCGAGCAGACTGTTGATCTGGTTCGCCTCGCAGCCCAGGCCCACGATCTGCACCGCGTAGAAATTCGGATGGCGCGCGTAACCGGCCATGGTCCGGCGCAGCACCTCCATCGGCTCGCCTTCGGAGGCCATGCCGCAGCCGCTCTTGTGCGTGAGCGCGACCACGCCGTCGACGTTGGGAAACGCGTCGAGCCGGTTTTCGAAATGCCGCGCGATCATGCGCGCGACCGTGGCCGAACAGTTGACGCTGGTGAGGATGCCGATGTAATTGCGTGTGGCCACGCGTCCCGCATTGGGCCCATCCGACCTGACGATGCCCTGGAATGTCGCCGGCTGCGCCACGTAGGCGGTGGACTTGGCGTCGGCGCAGTAAGCGTAATCGCGGTCGAATTCGCCCATGGCGATGTTGTGCACATGCACGTGCTCGCCCGCATGGATGTCGCGCGTGGCGAAACCGATGATCTGGTTGTAGCGCCGCACCGGGTTGCCGGCCTTGAGTTCGCGCAACGCGATCTTGTGCCCGGCGGGCACGCGCGCCGCGACGCGCACATTGCCTTCCTTGAGCAGCGTCGTGCCCTCGGCGATTTCGACGCGGGCGATGACCACGTCGTCGGCTGGATTCAATCGTATCGTCAGGTCAGCGGCTTGAAGCATGGCCTTACCTCTGTGATTCAAATTAATCGAGGAAGAACAATTCTACTCCTTTGCAATCGCGCTCCTGTTGTTGCGGAGTTGCCACTCGTATAAAACCCTCGCGACGCCCGGCGTGCGCGTCGACATGCGGCGTCCTGCTCTAGTGGTTGTCTGTCGGGACTTTGGCGCCGCTCGATCCCACGAGGAAATCGAGGTCCGCCCCCTGGTTCGCCTGCAGCACGTGATCGACGTAGAGTTTGGTGTAGCCGCGGCTCATCGGCGCTGCGGGCGCCTTCCATTGCTTGCGCCGGCGCGCGAGGTCCTTTTCCGGCACATCCAGATGCAGCCTGCGTTTGGCGACGTCGAGCTCTATCATGTCGCCGTTCTCGACCAGCGCCAAGGCGCCGCCGGCGGCGGCCTCGGGCGCGATGTGCAGCACCACGGTGCCGTAGGCGGTGCCGCTCATGCGCGCATCGGAGATGCGCACCATGTCGGTGATGCCTTTTTTCAGCACCTTCGGCGGCAAGGGCATATTGCCGACCTCGGCCATGCCCGGATAGCCCTTGGGGCCGCAGTTCTTCAGCACCATGACGCAGTTCTCGTCGATGTCGAGCTTGGGATCGTCGATGCGGCGGTGGAATTCGGCTATGTTCTCGAACACGACCGCGCGGCCCCTATGCTTCATCAGCCTCGGCGTCGCCGCCGAGGGCTTGATGATGGCGCCGTCGGGGCAGAGGTTGCCGCGCAGCACGGCGATGCCGGTGTTCTTCTTGAACGGTTGGTCGAACGGCGTGATCACGTCGCGGTTGAAACACTCGGTCTTCTTGTTGTTGTCCCAGATGGTCTTGCCGTTGACGGTGAGCGCTTTCTTGTGCAGCAGCCCCTGTCCGCCCAGCGTGCGCAGCACCGCGGGCAGGCCGCCGGCGTAGTAGAAATCCTCCATCAGGTACTTGCCCGAGGGCATCAGGTTGACCAGGGTATGCACGCCGCGGCCGAGCTTGTCCCAGTCGTCGAGGTCGAGCTCGACGCCGACGCGGCGCGCGAGCGCGATCAGGTGGATCACCGCGTTGGTCGAGCCGCCGATCGCGGCGTTGGCGCGGATCGCGTTCTCGAACGCCTCGCGTTTCAGGATCTTGGAGATGGTCAGATCCTCCTTGACCATGTCGACGATGCGCCTTCCGGCCATGCGCGCGAGCAGGTAGCGGCGCGCATCCACCGCGGGAATCGCGGCATTGCCGGGCAGGCCCATGCCGAGTGCCTCGACCATGCAGGCCATGGTGGAAGCCGTGCCCATGGTCATGCAGTGGCCGTGCGAGCGGTGCATGCAGGACTCGGCCTCGTGGAATTCGTCCTGCGTCATTTTGCCGGCGCGCACGTCCTCGGACATGGACCAGGTGTTGGTGCCCGAGCCGATGTCGGTGCCGCGGTACTTGCCCGAAAGCATCGGCCCGCCGGAGACCGCGATCGCCGGGATATCCACGCTCGCCGTGCCCATCAACAGCGCCGGCGTGGTCTTGTCGCAGCCGACCAGCAGGATCACGCCGTCGAGCGGGTTCGCGCGTATCGATTCCTCCACGTCCATGGAGGCGAGGTTGCGGAACAGCATCGCGGTCGGCCGCATCAGCGTCTCGCCCAGCGACATCACCGGAAACTCCAGCGGGAAGCCGCCGGCTTCGAGGATGCCGTTCTTCACGTGCTCGGCGATGACGCGGAAATGCGTATTGCAGGGCGTGAGCTCGGACCAGGTGTTGCAGATGCCGATCACCGGGCGGCCGTCGAACTGGTCGTGCGGCACGCCGCGGTTCTTCACCCAGGAGCGGTAGATGAAGCCGTAGATGTCCTCACGTCCGAACCAGCTCTGGCTGCGAAGTTTCTTCGGTGATTTCTTGGCCATGGCTCGGTCCTTCTAGTAGGTGGCGCGGCCACCGGAAATGTCGAACACGCCGGCGGTGGTGAAGGAGCAATCCTCCGAGGCGAGCCAGCAGGCCAGGGCCGCGACTTCCTCGACCAGGACGAAGCGCCCCATCGGGATTTTCGCCAGCATGTAGTTGATGTGCTGCTCGGTCATCTGGTCGAAGATCGCCGTCTTCGCGGCCGCCGGAGTGATGCAATTGACGCATACCCCGCTCTGCGCCAGCTCCTTGCCCAGCGACTTGGTGAGCGAGATCACGCCGGCCTTGGACGCCGAATAGGCCACGGCGTTGGGGTTGCCTTCCTTGCCGGCGACGGAGGCGATATTGACGATGCGCCCGTATTTCTGTTTCACCATGTGCGGCGCCACGGCGCGACAGGTGAGGAACTG
>JAJZUN010000341.1 GCA_021848555.1 Pseudomonadota bacterium
TGGCCCGGGGGCAGGGTTGTCCTCGGCATCAAGCTGCGGCGCGTGATCGTGATCGATCGGCACGGTGGGCGCGTGACGATCGTGATCCAGTTCGTGGGCGACCCACTTTGAGTTGAAACCATAAGCGCCGAAGTTCATCACAAAAAAGATGACGAGCATTAGCAGCGATATGGTTTTTCGATGTGGGCTGCGCATTACAGATACTTTGTAATTTCCTTGAATTCATCGAGTGCCGTCGAAGCGCCAGGCGTGGCCGGGCTGATAGCGTGTTCCAGGCAATGGTCGATGTGATTGTGAACAAGCGCTTTCTTCGCCGTACCCACTGCTTTTTCGACGGCGTACAACTGCTGCGCAATTTCCAGACAAGAGCGGTTCGCTTCCAACATTTCGACAACGGTTCGCAAGTGCCCCTCTGCTCGTTTGACGCGTTTTACGATGTCCGGGTGCGATGAATGAACCGTGGCTTTTTTCATGGTCCATATCCTATCCTACTGGATAGGATATGTCAATGTGCCAATGTACGCGCTGGCGTCGTATGCGTCCGGGACATACGGCGCAGCGACCATCATGCGCGAGGCATAAAGAAGTTCAGTTTCGATATCCATTTAAGGGCCAGCACTGCGCCGTACCGTGCAAAAAAGCTTGTGGCAAAGAGGCGCGGGTCAAATCAAAGACGGCTGCACAGTGAAAGATATACAAGATTCAGGGATCTAGATCCTGGAGAGAAAACCACGGATAAACCTTGTTATGGGCGGCCGCAACTAATGCAATTTGGCCGGGCCTAACGCTGATCGGAGATGGGAAAAGATATGTACAAGGTGGCCAACTGGTGGCGGGAACCTTATCAGAAGGGTGGTTCTCAAACACCGTGTTTTGATCCATATACAGGCGAATCCATTGGATGATGCCTAGGCAACGCCCCGCGGTTCTTATTTGAATACGCAATGTCTTTGCATCTGGATGCCAGATTGACTCGCTCTCGAAATCAAATCGAAAGGCCTCGACGTCTTCACTCAGGAATTGAATGTTCAGATCTTTGCGGGCCACCACCTGCCGTTTCGGCACAATCGCGTTGAACCTTCGCAGATCGAATCCGTAGACCTCTTCCACCACAAGGTTTCTCCCAATGTCTTCACCGCCGAACAGAGTGATCATTATGCTGGCGGCAGCAGGTATCATCTTGCAATCCTGCTTTAACAAACGTCGCTTAGCATCTTCTATGGTCGATAGAACACGCTCTGCCAAGAGGTCACTGGAAAATATTTCTTGGACAAAGATGTCCGCTGGCTGCGCAAGGTCGGTGCTTAACATCACGTCCGTCGACTTTTTCGCGATTACCTTGATTCTCTGATCAAAACCGTTGTCGGCGATGATGCGTCTTGCGGTAGCGGCGACTAAAGGCTCAGCCTCGCAGGTCGTCACCTCCGCAGCACCAAGCTTCGCGGCCATCATCGACAAAAGACCAGAGCCAGTACCGATCTCCAACACAGTGGAATGCGGCGTTACAGCCGCATGGAGTGCCGCGAAGTAAGCATCATTGCGCTTTGAATCATTCATCATTGGCAAATGCCATTGCGGCACAAGTTTGCTCAATGTCCGATCCAGTCCATTCCGCGCGGCGAGTAGTGCCGGGTCACAATCAAGCGCACGTCGGTATGAGTTGACAGCCTCTTCAGCCTTGCCTTGCGATTCCAATGCTGCGCTTAGATTGCTATGGGCTTGCGCATGATCAGGCTGCAAAGCGAGCATGCGTTGATAGCTTTCCGCCGCGGGCTGGTCTTTCCCTTGTTTCTGCAAGGCCAGGCCCAAATTGAAGTGTGCGGCCGCATAATTCGGTTTGATCGACAAAGCTGTGCGAAAGCTTTGTACGGCTGCGTCAAGTCTCCCCATAGCTTGCAATGTAAGGCCCAGATTGCTATGCACCTCGGCAAGTTGCGGTTGGATCGATAGTGCTCTGCGGTAAGCCTCGATGGCTTCGTCGAATCGGCCCATTCGGTCCAGGATGTTGCCAAGGTTGCTATGAATAAAAGCAGCGCCAGGTTGGATCGCTATCGCCGCCCGGAACGCAGAGACGGCCTCATCCAGCTTGCCCTGTGCCGCAAAAATATTCCCTTGATCCAAATATGCCAATGCACTCGCTGAAATGGGCTGTTGGTTATTGGCTGCTGGCAAGAGGCCGGTGTGCGGCGCGGTCTTTCGACTACAGCAATTTTTGAATTTCCTTCCACTGCCGCAGGGGCAGAGGTCATTCCGTCGGATTTTGTTCATTTTCCACGACCATTGAAAACCGACGCCAAGGGTCGCCATGGAAATTGACGTACCTTACGAGGGCCGGCGAGATCGGCCGTTTGCGAGAGATGCCGAATCTGTTTGGTAAGCGGTGGACGTATGTCCTGCGTCGTCTCCGCCGGAGACCAGGCGGCGAAGATCAGCGCGCAGATGATGTATGTCGCGTGCGTCCGCCGACGCACCGACGCGGCGGACGCAGCGGAAGAATGTCTCGTTGCCATGCATGACCCCTCTTCTAGCGTGCCGGGCGGGCATACAAGCGCCACGTAGCCGGCGAGATTCGAGTTGCTGTTACGCTAAAGTCGGGGCACGCGGAGGGCGGTCGAGCCTGTCAGGGAAGGGGGAAGAAATGCCCGGCCACGATTCGGGGAAACGGTCGCGGTCGGGGTCGAGCATGGCGAAGGCGAATGCTTCGCCAAAATGACCAGGTAGGTGACCGAACGAATGACCGGCGCAACCGTGATGATGGTGCGAGTCTTCGTCGCCGTGATGGCTAACCGCTTGGCTATCTTGGTCTTGGTCGTGCGCGTCGCTACCCCCGCCCAGCGCGACGATTTCATGCTCATGCGTCGACTGGCGCTCCGTTGCCTCCCAAGCGAAGGAAGGCGACAGCATCGTCGCCACCAGCACGGCAAGCAATAAGCGGGCGATCTTCCTTAGGTTGCGGCGCATCGGCGAATTTCTATTCGGAAGCTGAAATCGTTGCCGGCCTTCCAGTGGCCCGGCGGCGCGCCAGCCGATTCACCTCGACCGGGATGTGAGCCAGTACCTCGTGCTAACCCAGTCCCCGTTTGATAGTCTCGGGCGTGGCCGCAACGTCTTCCGCCGCCAAGCTTTAAGATCGGCGCGCAGACGACATTCACAGCCAGGCGCACGCCGACTTCCGCGGCTGCGGGCCGCGGAACGGGCAGACGCTTCATGGTCGTCATAGCCCTCGCGCAAGCGCTCGGGCGGGAGCACCAGCCGGTCGAAACGCGGGTCACTTACGCAGCCCCGTCGTCTTCTGCCGTTCCACGATAATTCAGCAATCGCAGCGCATTGATTACCACGACAATGGTGGACCCCTCGTGAATTAGCACGGCGAGGCCGATGCCGGCCCAGCCTAACAAAGTGACAGGAATGAGCAATGCCACCACGCCCAGCGACACCCACAGGTTCTGGCGAATGACGTGTCTTGATGCACGACTTAGCCCCACGGCAAAGGGCAGCTTGGAGAGATCGTCGGCCATCAACGCTACGTCTGCGGTTTCCAACGCCACGTCGGTGCCGGCGCCGCCCATGGCAATGCCAACCGTGGCGCGTGCCATGGCCGGGGCGTCGTTGACCCCGTCGCCGACCATGGCCACCTGGCTGTAGCGCTGCCCGAGCTCTTCCATGGCCTTGACCTTGTCTTCCGGCAGCAGGCCGGCTTTCACTTCGTCCAGACCCACCGCGTCGGCGATGGCGCGGCCCACGCGCTCGTTGTCTCCGGTGAGCATGATGGTGTTGCGGATGCCGATCCTGCGCAGTCGTTCTAGAGCCTGTCTCACGCCTTCGCGTGGGGTGTCGGCCAAGGCCAGAACCCCCAGGAACTGCCCGCCGGCCTGGATCAGCATGGTGGTCTTGCCCTCCGCCTGCAGGCGTGTCGTTTGCTGCAGAACCACTTCCGGAATGGTTTCGCCTTCAAACAGTCTAGCGTTGCCGACGGCCGTCTTTTGCCCATCGAATTCGGCGCGCAGCCCTTTGCCGGTCACGGATTCGACTGCTCCGGCTTCGCTCCAGGTCAAACCGCGCCGCTTCGCCTCCGCCACGACCGCCTGCGCCAGGGGATGTGCGCTGCGGCTTTCCACGGCGGCGGCAACGGTCAGCAGATGTTCCTCGTTTCCGCTGATGGCGACGACATCGGTCACCGCGGGCTTGCCGACGGTCAAGGTGCCGGTCTTGTCGAAGGCGATGGCGCTGAGCACGCCCAGATTTTCCAGGTGCGCCCCGCCTTTGATCAGCACGCCGCCGCGCGCGGCGCGCGCGATGCCGGACAGCACCGCCGACGGGGTGGCGATGGCCAGCGCGCAGGGGGAGGCCGCCACCAGCACCGCCATGGCGCGGTAAAAGGATTCAGAAAAGGGGAAACCAAACAACGGCGGCAGCGCGATGAGCAGTGCGGCGCCCA
>JAJZUN010000342.1 GCA_021848555.1 Pseudomonadota bacterium
GGTCGTCGACGGCCGCGTGCGCAAGAATCGTTGACAGGAGCTCTGGCGGGAGCTTTCCGACACCCAGCAGCCCCTTCGGCTTATCTGCAGTGGCCAAGCGCTTGAGTCTCCATTTGAATGGATTCGTCGCGGCAGGTCCGACCCGCGATTGGCCTTCGAACCTTCGCCCTCCCCCGCCGGAATGGTGACCTCGACGCGCGACGTCGTTTGCGCAGTAGACTTCGGCCGGTTCGCAGCCCCGCGGATGAGCATCCACGCTAACAGCCGGCGCAATGGTGCTTGTTGACCAAAGTCAATCGGTGCCCACTGCGTCCGCATCGCGCCTGCGGTAGATGGCGCGAGCACCCGGCCATGGCGCCATTCCGCTCAGACCCTGAGGCAACGATTCGTGGATTCCAATCACGAGCGCGCCGCCGCGCCGCACGCGCGAGATCGCTCGTTGCATCACCTTGCACCGCAGCGGGGGCGCGAAGTAGCTGAGCGCGGCGTTGCGGCACAGTACCAAATCGAATTCTTCGTCGGGAACGACCTTACGGATATCCTGCTGCAGGAAATCGATGGCGCGAAACTCGTTGCGGACGCAGAATTGCGTTTCACGCCGGGTGAATCCTGCCGTCAGCAAGTCTTCCGGCAACGCCTTCAGGCTGCTCGAACGGTAACAGCCGCTGCGGGCGCGCTCGAGCAGATGCGCGTCGATATCGGTTGCTAGGATGCGCAGTTGCAATTGCGGAAACCGGCGCTTAACGCGCAGACGCCAGATCAAGACAAGGGTATAAGCCTCCTCGCCAGAGGCGCAACAGGCGCTCCAGCAAGCGAGATTGCTCCGGCCCCGCGCCGCAGCGGTTTCGGCAAGCGCCGGCAGCACTTCATGCTCGAGGCGCTCGAACACGCCGCAGTCGCGGTAAAAGCGCGAAATCGGGATGCGGCAAAGTTGATCGAGCGTGTCCCATTCCTCGCAGTGGTTCTCGATGTAAGGCACATAAGCCCGGAGATTGGAGATGCGCAGTTCGCGCAGTCTCCTTCCCAGCCGCTTTCGAACGAGTCCGCGCACCCTGCGATAGCCCGGCCAATGCAGACCGAGCCGCGGGAGCGCCATCTGCAGGAATTTGACACAGTCGTCGTCCGTCATCGCTGCTCGGTCCGGCTCATTCCGGGTCGTCCGCGCGCGGTGAGTGCGGCCGCTTTGGAATTGGGCCGTCGGCAGTCGCCGTTCGCGAGCGGGTAAAGGCGCCGAGCTCCCATATGCCTCGCGCTTCGTCGTAGCGCAGGATATAGAAGTCGCCATCGGGCGCTCTGACCTTGAAGTAGCGGTGCTCAGGCGAGAGCCAGCGGTCGATCAACTCGACCACCTCGATCCGTCGTTGGCCAAGCCAGAACGCCCGCGGCTCTTGTTCATCGCGGTAGCCGGCATAGGATTCGACGCGGATTTCCATTGGCCTCTTCCAGCCACGGCGGGCTCAGGACGCCGGGTTTTTTTTTCCTTCACTGAGGCGAGTAAGTGATCTCCGATCATCTCGCAATCAAGTGATTGAATCTTATTCCCCGAAAAGCGCCTGCAATTGACTGTCGTCAACGGTTGGCCTTTTCCTTTTGGCGGCTTGCTTGATTATTGTCATATCGCGACGACTGTGCAGAGGTAACGTAAATTCGGAGTGTAATATCAGCACGACCGGCATGAGCAGGTAAATAGCGGCCCGCGGTCCGTCGGCATCCGTATCGAGCGGAAAGTATCGCCTCTAACGCCATTTCTGAACCGAATCAGGAGGTTCACATGACCAGGAAACAAGGCGCGCACAAGGGATCGAGTGTGGTCGGAAAAATCAATCCGCCGCCGATACGGCGTGACCCGGTTCCCCAGGAGGGCGTTGCGGGGCCGGAGGCGCGTGAGCAAATGATTTCCGAAGCTGCATACTACCGCGCCGCGCGGCGGGGGTTTGCGCCTGGCAATGAAATGGAAGATTGGTTGCAGGCGGAAATAGAAATCGACAGCCTAATTCAGTCCGGTGACTCGCGCTCTGCGCGCTCCGTAGAGACCGCTTAGATACCGAGCGGATTTGGTCGCTGTTATAGCCGGGAGACTCGCCGCGCCTCATGGCGCGCGGGGCGACTTTTCCCATAACGTGGGACTGCGACGGGGATCCAATCCAGGTGAGCGCGGCGTTCCGGCGTCAGAGAAAAAGGGGGGGACATTATGGGCTGGACAAGAATCACTGTAGCGCGCAAAGACGATGTTGACGCAAAAGCGTTCAGGCTGCAGACGCAATTCGACGCCATATTTTTGAAGGCTCTGACGCCGGCAGGAGCGGCCATGTTTCAGGATCGCAACATGGAGCATGGTCGCACCTTCTACTTTTCCCCTAAAGCCACGCAGATCTTCGCTCCATTCCTGAGATCCGTATCGATTACACCGACTAATTGCGCGGCACCAGCGAAAGAATCCGTCTCACTGCTGATCGGCGACGCTGCCACATTGGATCTGCTCTCGAACGCCGACAGGAGCGAGAAGTAGCAACCTGGGTGCGCAATTCGCAGCCACTTGGACTCTCGATCACTATGGACGACGATCGCAATGTCCGCTGCGGGGCCGCCGCGCTTCGAAGGAAATCACACATCTACGGCACACGCGCGTAGGTCGAACTCACAAAAAAAGCGACTTTGTCAGAAGCTGACAAAGTCGCCTTTTCTGCACAGTCAAAGTGCTGCTCTAACTGTTTTATTTATTGGTCGGGGCGAGAGGATTTGAACCTCCGACCACCTGCACCCCATGCAGGTACGCTACCAGGCTGCGCTACGCCCCGAAGTTGTTGATTTTATCACGCCGGTTGGAATCAAAACCAGCAATGCACATGCTCGCGCCGCTCAGGCGCGATTCTCGAGCATGTCGATGATGCTCTTGATCTCGGTCCGGATCGCGGCCAGATCGACCTTGCCCGATTCCGCGCGCGCCGCCTGCGCGCGGCCGCTGGCGGCCACGCCTTCGTCCAGCCGGTTGCGTGCGCCGCTGATGGTGAAGCCCTGTTCGTACAGCAGGTCGCGGATGCGCCGGATCAGCAGCACTTCGTGATGCTGATAATAGCGCCGGTTGCCGCGGCGCTTGACCGGCTTCAGCTGCGTGAATTCCTGCTCCCAGTAGCGCAGCACGTGCGGCTTGACGCCGCACAACTCGCTCACTTCGCCGATGGTGAAATAGCGCTTGGCCGGGATCGGCGGCAGATTACTGTTGCTGCTGTGGCTTTCCACGATTGGCCTTTTCCACCAGTGCCTTCAGCTTCTGGCTGGCGTGGAAGGTGACGACGCGCCGCGCGGTGATCGGAATTTCCTCGCCGGTCTTGGGATTGCGCCCGGGCCGCTGCGGCTTGTTGCGCAATTGAAAGTTGCCGAACCCGGACAGTTTGACGCTGTCGCCATTTTCCAGAGCGGCGCGAATTTCTTCGAAGAAAGTCTCGACCATGTCCTTGGCTTCGCGCTTGTTCAGCCCGACTTTCTCGAACAAAAAGTCAGCCAGCTCGGCTTTGGTTAACGTCATTTTTTCTCCCTAGGTACGCAATTTGGCGCCGACGCTCCGGGCGACTAACTGCAGCAATTGCGCTATCGCCTCCTCCGCCTCCGCGTCGGTCAGCGTTTTCGAAGTATCTTGCATAACTACCCGAAATGCAAGGCTTTTTTTGCCTGCGTCGACCCCTTTTCCGCGGTATAAGTCGAACAGGCACAGGTCCTGCACCACGGCCGGGCGCGCGCCCAGCATCAGCTCCAACAGCGCCTGCGCCGACACCGATTCGTCCACCACCAAGGCCAGGTCGCGGATCACCGGCGGGAACTTGGACACCTCCCGATATTGAGGCATGCGCGCGGCAAGCAGCGCATCGAGCTCGAGTTCGAACAGGATCGGGGCTTGCGGCAATTCGTATTTCTGCTGCCAGCGCGGGTGCAATTCACCCAGCCAGCCTATGCAGCGTCCGTCGATCAGCACGTTCGCCGCGCGCCCCGGGTGCAGCGCCGGGTGGTTCGTGCGTTCGAAGCGCAGCTGCCAGGGCACGAGCAGGCTCTCGACGTCGCCCTTCAAGTCGTAGAAATCGACGTTGCGCTGGGCAAGGCCCCACTGCTCGGGGTGCGCCGCACCGTAGGCGATCGCCGCGAGCTTGAGCGGCTGGTCTATGCCGCCCACGGTGAGCGGGCCGTCGGCCACGCCGGCGTCGGCGCGGAACACGCGCCCAAGTTCGAACACGCGCACCCGGCCCTGCTTGCGGTTGAGGTTGTAGCGCACATTGGCGACGAGGTTGCCGGCAAGGCTGGAGCGCATCACCGCGTGCTGCGTGGAGATCGGGTTCAGCAGCTTCACCGGCGCATCGTTGCCGCAGAAATCGCGCTCCCACTCCGCCTCCACGAAGCTGAAGTTCACGACTTCCTGGTAGTCGCGCGCGGCGATCG
>JAJZUN010000343.1 GCA_021848555.1 Pseudomonadota bacterium
GATCTAGTTTCTTGTCTGAGTGCTAATTCAACGTATTGCATAATGAAGTCAAATGCAAAGCGAATTCGCTGATTTACTTGCTTCGACGCTTGCCTTGCCTTGATTATTGGCGGGTACCTAAGGTTCGAAACCCGACGGAAGTAATAGGGCAGGCTGTACCGGAACTCATGGTGGGGCCGGCAGGAATGAAAGCCTTCGCAGCGAACGGAGAAACTCCGACGTGACGACGGCTGCCTATGGCGCCCGACTTGATGGTGTTCTTTACCGGCAGGCAAACGTATCGCGACGAGTAGCCCGGCAACGCTTGCGGCTGACCTGCGATGTCGGTTGTTCGGTTGCATCTACAGCAGCTCCTCGTGCGACACGCCGCGCCGACGCAGCATCTGGCGCAGGAGGCGCAGGCTTTCCATCTGGATTTGGCGCACCCGCTCGCGCGTGACTTTCAATTCCAGGGCCAAGTCCTCCAGAGTGGCGATTTCGTGGCCGTTGAGGCCAAAGCGCCATTCGATGACCCAGCATTGCTTGGCGCTCAACTGCGCAAGCCATTCGTGCACAAGCCTTTCCATTTCGGCATGCTGCAGCAAATCCTCGGGTGGGCGTGCCGTTTCATCCACCAGCGCGTCGCCGACGCTAAGGTCCGGGTCGACTTCCAACGGTGCATTGAGCGAGGCGACCTGCACGTTGGCGGCCAGGGTCTGGCGCACTGTCTTGACGTCGTGCCCGGTCAGGTTGGCGATATCTTCCGTGGATGGATCGCTGATGCCGTGCGCTTCCAGATGGCGCTGGGCGCGCAAATAGATGTTCAGGCTCTTGATGATGTGTACCGGCAGGCGGATGGTGCGCGACTGGTTCATGATGGCGCGCTCGATGTTCTGTCGGATCCACCAGGTGGCATAGGTGGAAAAACGGAAGCCGCGCTCGGGGTCGAATTTTTCCAGGGCGTGGATCAGTCCCAGATTGCCTTCCTCCACCAGATCCAGCAATGCCAGCCCGCGATTGGCATAGTGCTTGGCGATGTTCACCACCAGGCGCAGGTTGTGCTCGATCATTTTCTGGCGCGCCTCGAAATCGTCCCGCCTGGCGCGGCGCGCCAGCTCGATTTCCTGGTGCGCCGTCAACAGCGGCCGCCGGCCGATTTCGTTCAGATACATCTCGGTGATGTCAACCCGGATTTCCAGATCGTCCGAAGACGGCGCGACATGCGCTTCTTTTTCCAGCTGCTGCGAAAGATCGTCTTCGTTGGTGTCGTAGTCGCGAGTCATAAGTCTGGGAGCTTTGTGTCTGGCATCAATAGCGTCTGGGAAGCGTCAGGCGGATCGGCACCGGTCGTGCGATCGATAAACTCATTAAGTTCGGCGATGGGCTGGGGCTCATGAGACTTGTCCGGTGGTTTTGCCGGCGAGCCTTGCTCGCAACCGATGCGCCAACTGTCCCGGCCGCTCTTCTTGGCCCGGTACAGGGCGGCATCGGCGCATGCCAGCAAGCCCTCGATGCTCTGCGCGTGGTCGGGATACAAGGCCACGCCAACGCTGCAGGTCTGGCGCTGGGCCAATTCCTCTAAGGCCGGTTCGGCACCGGCCACTGCCCGCACGACGCGTTCGGCCAGGACTTCCACCTCGGGCAGCGATGCCTCCGGAACGAGGATGGCAAATTCGTCTCCGCCCAGGCGCGCGAGTATTTCATTGCGGCGAATTTCGCCGTCCACCACATCGGCCATGTGTTTGAGCAAGGTATCGCCACCTTTGTGGCCATGGGCATCGTTGATGTCCTTGAAGTGATCCAAGTCAAGGATGAACAGGGCGACGCGATGCCTGGCGCGCTGGCTGGCAAACAGAGCGCGTTCCAATTCTTCCAGGAGGCGGCGCCGGTTGAGCAGGCCGGTCAGGGGGTCGTGGTCGGCGAAGTACCTAAGTTTGCGATTGGTCATGACCAGTTCGGTCACGTCCTCGAACACCTATAGGCAGCCCAATGGGCCGTCGCCCGCATCGCGCACCATGCGGAACGAACAAATGAGGATGCGGCCGTCTGTTGTCTCGATCTCGATCGGCGCTGCGTCTTCGGCCATTGCGGGATGGTCGAATGGCTGCCCGCTCAATCGGCTCAGCAGCTCGTGGGGAGGCCGCTTGAGGGCGGCCGACAAGTCGTCGCCGAAGCGCAGGAGCTTTGCGAGGGCGGGATTGATGTAGCGGACCTCGCGATCGGTATTGGTAAACATGATCCCCACGGGCAGAGTGGCGAGAAGCGCCTCGATGTGTAAATCGGCAGTCCAGCGCGGCTGCCTGTTCAAAGCGGCAGCCCCGCTTTGCCATGCTGGGCAGGTGCCGCTGCCTGTGGCGGCCCGGCGCGCCCGATGATTGCCGGCCTCGGGCCGGTCGAAAGCGTGACCGAGCCCAGGAATAACACGCGGCGTTTGCCGCTGTCGCGCGGCACCGAGAGCGAAGGGCTGGCGCACCGGCACAGGTAGGCGAGGTAGGGATTTACGTCGCCTTCAGACAGCAATTCGGCCAGCTCCGGCAGTGGTGCCGCGATGAGCGTGGCCCCCAGTCCCTCGCATTCGAAGCCGTACATGGCGCGGACGTTGTCCCGGCAATCCACGATCTGCCCTTGCGCATCGAGCCCTGGCGCGCTGGGTAACTCCTTGTCGCGGCCGACCGCCTCGGCCCGGCCGGGTTCGGACGGTGCAGTGCCGGCGGCTGTCGCATCCCGATGCATGCCTATGCTTACCGTCATGGTTGAATACTCCCGCGAAAATTTCGGCATCTCGCCACGCGGACCACCAGCGGCCTCGTCCACATGCGCCATCGCATAAAGCCTATATGAACCATATGATGAGAGTGCCTAAGGCAGAATACGTGCGTGCACGTATGCCGTCCGACGTATAGCAGTAAGACGACGATGGTGGCTCAGGATTCGTGCAGCGGTGCCGGCTGCGTACTGCCGATTCCCGTAGCGCCGCACTCGGCCACCAGCTTGGCGAGTTCCAGCAGGTTGCCGGTGCCTGTCTTGGCGAGGATGCGGGAGCGGTGGATTTCCACTGTGCGGTGGCTGATGCCCAACTGCTTGGCAATGACCTTGTTGGCATGCCCTTCCAGAACCAGCGCCATGATCTCCCGCTCGCGGTGGGTCAGCAGCGCCAGGCGTCGGCAGTCATCCGCCTGGGTTTCCTGGCTGTCGATCCGTTCGCAGTCCTGCTCCAGTGCGGCGTGCACCCGCTCCAGAAATTCGGCACCCTTGACCGGCTTGGTCAGAAAATCCGTTGCGCCTGCCTTCATTGCGCGCACTGCCATGGGAATGTCGCCCTGGCCGGTCAGGTAAATGACGGGCAACGCGCTGCCGCGCCGGGTCAGCTCCGCGTGCAGGTGGGGGCCGCTCATACCCGCCATGCGCACGTCCAGTACCAGACAGCCCGGCCGATCTGGCTGATAGGCATTGAGGAATGCCTCGGCGCTGGCGTAGCTTTCCACCCCGAGGCCGGCGGTCTCGCACAACAGACCGAGGCTGTCGCGTACGGCCGCGTCATCGTCGACGATATAAATGGTGGGCGAGTTCATGTAGCGAAGGGTAGTGTGAAGTGGAAATTGGCACCGCGGCCCTGATCCGTGTCGGCCCAGAGCTGGCCGCCGTGGGCCTCGATGATGGCGCGGCTCACGGCAAGTCCCATGCCCAGTCCGGTAGGCTTGGTGGTGAAGAAGGGGTCGAAGATGTGTTGCAGGGCGGCGCTGTCGATGCCGGGGCCGTGATCGCTCACCGTCACTTGGGCCAGATTGCTTTCTGCGGCAGTGCGCACCGTGATCGCGATGAGCCGATGATCGACTTGGGCTTCCAGCATGGCTTCGATGCCATTGTGGAGCAGATTGGCCAGCACCTTTTCGATTTGCAGTCGGTCCGCCTTCACCGGGGGGAGGTCGGCCTCCAGGTCCAGCCGGGTCCGCACCGCTCGGCTGCCGTCGGCATCCAGCTTGGCGGCTAGCCCGAGCACGACGTCGTTGAGAGCCACTGCCTCGGTTTGCACCTCACCCTTTCTCAGGAAGGCCAGCAGCTCGCGCACCACCTGTCCCGCCCGGTGGGCTTGTTCGGCACTGCCCTCGATGGCGCGCTGCAGGCGCTCCGGCTGCGGGCTCCCGGCCCGCAGCAGACGCAGAGCAGCCTCGGCATATGAGGCCACGGCGTTGAGCGGCTGGTTCAGTTCGTGGGCCAGCGCGGCGACGGTCTGGCCCGCCACATGCACTTGCATGAGCCGCTCCATTTCCGCATGCATGGTCTGCAGCCTTGCCTCGGTGCGTTTGCGCTCGGTAAGGTCGCGCGCAAACGCAAAAAAGCGTCCGCCGGCGCTGGCCCAATAGGCCGCGTTGATTTCTACCGGCCAGATTTCGCCTGTCTTGGCGCGATGCAGTGTTTCGAAGTGGTCGCTGCCCTCCCGC
>JAJZUN010000344.1 GCA_021848555.1 Pseudomonadota bacterium
GGAAAGCTCCTTGATCTCGCGGATGCGGACGTCGTCGACGATGTGCTTCATGATGGCAGTGCCTGATACGAAAAGGGGACGATTTTACCGCAGCGCATCGAGCCGGCCGAACATACCAGCGTGGCGCACAAAATTGGCTATGCATTGAAACTTGCAGGCTGTATCGCCATAAGATACACTTTCCGGCATGATCAAAAGCTTCCGGCATGCAGGCTTGCGGCGATTTTTCGAGACGGGTTCAAAATCCGGGATTCAGCCCCATCACGCGGCGCGGCTGTCCCGGCAACTGAAAAAACTCGATACCGCAGCTGAGCCGAGCGATATGAATGTGCCGGGCTGGAAACTGCATGCGCTCTCGACGGGGCACTGGTCGGTATGGGTCAATGGCAATTGGCGCATGACCTTCGCTTTCGAGGGCAAGGACGCGATCCTGGTCGATTATCGGGACTATCACTAAAGGAGATGGCAATGGCTCGCATGTTCAACCCACCTCATCCGGCGTCCATCCTGCGCGAAGATGTATTGCCCGCACTTGGCCTTACGGTCTCGGAAGCAGCGCGGCAATTGGGTGTTTCGCGCGTGGCCTTGTCGCGCGTGCTCAACGAGCATGCCGGAATCTCCGTCGATCTGGCGCGTCGCATCGAGGCTTGGCTTGGCCCCGAAAATGGCGGTCGCGCCGAAACCTGGCTCAGGATGCAGATCGATTACGACCTCTGGCGACTTGAGCAATCCGCGCCGCTGACGGGGGTAAAGCGCACGGCGCCGGCCAACTGAGAAAGTCGGCGCTGGCGGGACTTCTAACCTATTCGCCGGCAGACCGAATAGTCGGTCTCGCCTATACCGCGCCGCCCACCGTCATGGCGTCGATGCGCACGGTCGGCTGGCGGCAAAAGCGCGATCTTACCGCAGCGCCGCACTGCGACAACGTGTCGCACAGCGACGCAGGCGTTGCTCCATAGAATCCCGGCGGAATCGATCGCCACTAACCCGAACTTTGCTCTGACGGCCCGAATAATTTCTTTTGCTTCATGAAGTTGCCTGTTTGTTGAGGGGGGGCTACTGGGTACGCGGAAGGCTGACCCCAAGCAGCCTGAAGGCTTTTTCCTGAAGCGGTGTAGGCCGAGTGGTGAGGATGATCTTGGCCTTTGGGTTGATCGCGGTGTGAGTGATGTTGTAGGTGAGCGTCGCGAGGTCCTGCAGCAAAGTCTGAAAGCTATGCACGGGTAGCCCGTCATCGGCGCGGCGAGAGGCATCCTTGTGCTTGGCATGAGAAGAACGCTGCGCCTTGGCAACGGCCGATGGCCTGATCTTTTGCGCCTCGCTGATGAACTCATCATCGAAGAGCATTGGCTTCAAGCGGCTGCGCATATGCCACTCCACGTAGTAGGCCAGCATACACAGGAAGACATGAGCCCGCACCCGGGAGGCCGAGTAGTGGAAGACCGGGCGTACCTGCAGATCGACTGTCTTGATCGAACGGAAGGCGCGCTCGACCTGTGCCAGGCTCTTGTAGGCGGTGATCGCGGCATTGGCGTCGAGCGCCTGCCGGGTGAGGCTGGTGCGGATGACGTACAGGCCGTCGAGCGCCGCCTCGGCGTCGATGCCGCTTTGCTTGCGCTGCCAGCGGAAGCTGGTGTCGGTGACCGCGAGTTCGAAGTGCTTGGCCATGTGGTAGTGATCCGCGCAACGCCCCGCCCGCAGGGCGATCGCCTGCGTCCCGCGCAACGGGTTGCGCTTACGCGCCACGGCTGCGGCAATCGCCGCCAACTCGGCCTCGGTCGCCGCCAGCAACTCGGTCCGCTTGCGGGCGCGCTCTTCGGCCAGCAGGGGGTTGCGGCACACGACCAGGCGCTCGCCCGGAAAGTGTTCGCTGTCCAGTTCCAGCAGATTGCGCTCATCAAACAGCGAGGGCTGGAAGGGGCCGTGCTCCTGCGCCAACAGGGCGATCTGGGGCGCCCGCAAGCTGCTGATCCAGTCCATCCCATGGGGTTTGAGCACAGTCTCGATGCGGGCCGAGGTGATCATGCCGCGATCGCCCACCCAGGCGATGTGCTCGATGCCGAAACGCTCCTTGAGCTTGGCCACCTGTGTCGCCACCGTGGCAGGATCGGCCGTATTGCCGGCGAACACCTCGACCGCCACCGGGCAACCGCTGGCCGCGCAGATCAGGCCAAAGACGATCTGTGGATCGTCGCGTCTCCCATCGCGCGAATGGCCGCGTGCGGCAAGAGAACAGCAGCGACCCGTGAGCCAGGCCGACGTCAGGTCGTAGAGAACGAGCGTGCTACCCGCCAGGTGCTTGCGTGCCAGACGTCGTTCGATGGTCGGTTGCGCGTCGTGCAACCAGTCCAGCGCCCGATAAAGCGCCTCGGGCTCGATCGAACCCAGACCCAGCACCCGGCCCAGCGAATGCGCCGCCGTGTCGTCGTGCAGCTGGCGGTGGGTAGCCAGCTTTGAGCCGGGCGACACGATGCGGGCCACCACCATGGCCAGCAGCGTCTTGCGCAGCGGCGGCGGCGCACCATCAAACCAGTCCTCGGCGCCGCAGGCCCGCGCGCTGCCGAGAACGGCGGCTACATGCCCATGGGGCAGGCTGCGCTCGACCGTGAAGACCTCCTCGGCACTGGGTACGGCCACGCCTCCCTTGAGCAAGACTCGGAGTCCCTCGACCACCTCGGCGGGCAAGCAGGAAATATTGGCCAAGGTACGCTTCTTGACCTTGCCATCCTCGCGGTACGCCTCGCGCAGCAACACGGCCGGAGGCGAATTACGATTGGGGATGGCTTCGATATACATGGCGCAAGATTGCCACAGACAAAACCGAAAAGCAAGCAAAAAGACGTCGCATTACATGGGTACGATTTCACCCGAAAAATAGCCGAAACTCCCTCTGCTCAAGGGTTCGGCTATTTCAGACGGTCAAAGTTCGGGCTAGGATGCTGCCGCTGTGCTTGGGCACGTTGAGCAAACGGGCGCCGACCAGCGCTGCATTGTTGTCATTGGTGATTTCGGCGTTGGTGTAGGCATAGTTAGCGGTGATCCGGAGTTTTGCGGTCAACTGCCCGGAAACGTCGCCTTCCAGGCCGCGACTGCGCGCCTCGCCCGCCGCCAGCGAGAAGCCGGCGTTGACTGGATCGTTGGTCAGCACGTTCTTTTTGTCGATATCGAAAATGGACAAGGTGCCGCCGTAGCGTTTGTCGACCGATTCGTACTTGATGCCAACTTCCCTGGCACGCCCCTCTTCCGGTGCAAAGGTCGCGCCGGTGAAGCTGCTGCCGGTATTCGGGCGGAACGACTCGCTGGCCAGCGCATAGACCGAAACGGACGGGCTGAGCAGCCAGGTCAGGCCGACGCGAGGCGTCGTCTTGCTCTGCGACTGGCTGCTGCGTGCGCCGGTGCGGCGGTTGTCGATGGTCTGATGGAAACGGTCGTGACGGACGCCAAGCAGCAGGCGCCAGTCTTCGGCGAGGTGAATCTGGTCCTGCAGGAAGACGCCGGTGGCGCGCTGCTTTTCCAGGGTATCGGTATTGGCCGTCGGCGTCGGCAGCGGCTGGCCGTAGGCCGGATCGTCGATATTGATTGCGTAGTTAACGGGGCGCACGCGCATCATCACCGAGTCGAGCGAAAAGCGGTAGCTGTCGAGGCCAGTCAGCAGCTCGTGCTTGATGCTGCCAGTGGTGAACTTGCCGTGCACTTCGCCCTGGAAGGAAACATCCCCGGAATCGTAGTTGCGGTAACGGCGTTCGCGATTGACGTTGCGAGAACCGGCCGGCACGAAGAGCAGCGGGTTGCTCGGCCGCACTTCGGTCGAATAGCCTTCCAGATCGGCCGTCCGGTAGGCCAGCCCGGCCTTGGCCTTCCAGTCGCTTGAAAATTCGTGATCGAGAGTCAACTGGTGGGTCTTGTTGTCGATCATGATATCGCCGTCGCCCGGCTCGCCGAGGAAGGTCTCGCGCGAGATGCTGCCGGTGCGACCGCCGACCGCAACCACGCCGCGATCCAGCGGGGCCTTGTGGCGCAGCAGTTCGAGATCGTAATTGACCAGCGTGTTCGGCGACAGCACCCAGGTGAAGGACGGGGCCACCAGGTAGCGCTCGCTGTCGATGTGATCGCGGAAGCTGCCCTTGTCCTCGATAGCGACGTTTAGGCGGTAAGCCAGGCTGTCGGACAGCGGGCCGGTCGAGTCGAGCGAGGTCCGATAGCTGGCGTGGCTGCCGGCGTAGACTTCAAGCGAGTTGCCGGCCCTGAACTGCGGCTTCTTGGTGACAACATTGAGAATGCCGCCTGGCTCGCTGGCCCCATAGAGCGCCGCCGACGGCCCCTTGAGCACTTCGATGCGGTCGACGTTGGCCATGTCGCGCGGCGCATTGAAACCGCGATTGCCCGCAAAGCCGTTGCGCAGAAA
>JAJZUN010000345.1 GCA_021848555.1 Pseudomonadota bacterium
TGCCGACCATGGCGATCAGTCCGGTGCGTGCCAGCATCGTTTCGGTGAACTCGCCCATCCGCGTCGCGGTGGTCGGGCCGGCCGGCCCGACGACTTCGTCGCGCACCGGGTCGACCGGACCGACGTAGTAGATCACGCGGTTGGTGAAGTCCACCGGCAGCTGTTCGCCGCGCGCCAGCATGTCGACGATGCGCTTGTGCGCGGCGTCGCGGCCGGTCAGCAGCTTGCCCGACAGCAGCAGCGTCTCGCCGGGCCTGAAGCCGGCGACCTGCTCGGGCGTCAGGGCGTCGAGGTCGACGCGGCGGCTTTTCTCGGTGTCGGCGGTCCACTGCACCTTGGGCCACAGGTCCAGGCTCGGCGGCTCCAGGTAGACCGGGCCGGAACCGTCGAGCTCGAAATGCGCGTGGCGGGTGGCGGCGCAGTTCGGGATCATCGCCACCGGCAGGTTCGCGGCGTGACACGGGAAATGCTTGATCTTGACGTCGAGCACGGTGGTCAGGCCACCCAGGCCCTGCGCGCCGATTCCCAGCGCATTGACCTTTTCGTACAGCTCGATGCGCAGTTCCTCGTACTTGTCGCGCGGGCCGCGGGTGAGCAGCTCGCTCATGTCGATGTCGTCCATCAGCGCCTGCTTGGCCAGCAGCACGGCACGCTCGGCGGTGCCGCCGATGCCGATCCCAAGCATGCCCGGCGGGCACCAGCCGGCGCCCATCGTCGGCACCGTGTTCAGCACCCAGTCGACGATGCTGTCCGACGGGTTGAGCATGGCGAACTTGGACTTCGCCTCCGAGCCGCCGCCCTTGGCCGCCAGCGAGACCTCGACGCGGTTGCCCGGCACCAGCTCGACGTGCAGCACCGCCGGGGTGTTGTCGCGGGTGTTCTTGCGCGCGAACAGCGGATCGTCGAGCACCGAGGCACGCAGCTTGTTGTCGGGGTTCAGGTAGCCGCGGCGCACGCCTTCGTCGACCGTCTGCTCCAGGCTGCCGTCGAGGCCCTCGAAGCGCACGTCCATGCCGATGCGCATGAACACGTTGACGATTCCGGTGTCCTGGCAGATCGGCCGGTGGCCTTCGGCGCACATGCGGCTGTTGGTCAGGATCTGCGCGATCGCGTCCTTCGCCGCCGGGTTGGCCTCGCGCTCGTAGGCCAGCGCCAGGTGGCGGAGGTAATCGGCCGGGTGGTAGTAGCTGATGTACTGCAGGCCGGCGGCGATGCTCTCGATGAGGTCGTCGCGGCGGATCACGGTGGTGTGCATGGGCGGTCTCCGGTGCGGGTTGTTCGATCAGGGTCAACCCGGATGTTAAGACCGCGCGGCAAGCGAGGGCTCAAGCCTCGTCCGGCTCGGGCGGATGCTCGTGGATGGTGCGCGACATCACCTGGTCGGTGTACGCGATGGCCAGCGCCGAGAGCAGGAAGATGACGTGGATCCCGCTTTGCGCGACCAAAGTCTTGACGTCATAAGCGTCGGCGTTGATGAAAGTGCGCAGCAGATGAATCGATGAAATGCCGATGATCGCCATCGCCAGCTTGATCTTCAGCACCGAGGCGTTGACGTGCGACAGCCATTCCGGATGATCGGGATGCCCTTCCAGGTACATGCGCGAGACGAATGTCTCGTAGCCGCCGACGATGACCATGATCAGCAGGTTGGCGATCATGACCACATCGACCAGGCTCAACGCAACCAGCATGATCGTCGTCTCGGTCAAGCGCGCATGCTGCACCGGCTCGGCGTTGCCGTGCACGCTGATGGCGTCGAGCAGATGCTGCAGCGCGGTGGCGTTGCCCATCGCGGCACCGAGCAGGTTGATCAGTTCGCTCCAGAAGTGCACGACGTACACGCCGAGCGCGAAAATCAGCCCGACATACAGCGGCAACTGCAGCCACCGACTCAGGAACAGCAGTCGGGGAACCAGGGGCGGCGGACGGTGTGGCATGGTGCGATCCTGGAAACAACTTGTATCGTCCTTGCATTGTCGCCGATGACGCACCGGTGCGGTGCGTCAGGGCGTTGTAAGAGCCGCCAATACACAATGAAAATAGGAAGGTTCTAAAGTCAATCGCGCGCAGCGGCGTGGCGTAGCCGCTGCGTTGTCCATTTGGCCCACACAACACCGGAGACAACCATGAGCGATCAGCAAGCTCCCGAGCACCACGTCCTGAAAACCTATTACCCGTCGAGCGACGTGGTGGCCAAGGCGCGTATTTCCGGCATGGACGCGTATCGCGCGCTGTGCGACGAGGCGGAACGCGACTTCGAGGGCTTCTGGGCGCGGCTGGCGCGCGAGAACCTGGCCTGGCACAAGCCGTTCACGCAAACACTCGACGCCAGCGGCGCTCCGTTCTACAAGTGGTTCGTCGACGGCATGATCAACGTGTCGTACAACTGCCTGGACCGCCACGTCGAGGCCGGCGCCGGTGCGAAGACCGCGCTGGTGTTCGAGGCCGACGACGGCACCTCGACCCGCGTCAGCTATGCCGAACTTCTCGAGCGCACCGCGAAGTTCGCCAATGGCTTGAAGAGCCTGGGGGTGAAGAAGGGCGATCGCGTCGTCATCTACATGCCGATGTCGGTCGAAGGCGTGGTCGCGATGCAGGCCTGTGCGCGCATCGGCGCGACCCACTCGGTGGTGTTCGGCGGCTTTTCCGCGCAGTCGCTGCGCGACCGCATCGAGGACGCCGGCGCGGTGCTGGTGATCACCGCCGACGAGCAGCGCCGCGGCGGCAAGTCGCTGCCGCTGAAGGCCATCGTCGACGAGGCGCTGACGCTCGGCGGCTGCGACTCGGTGCGCAACGTCGTCGTCTATCGCCGCACCGGCGGCAACGTCGCGTTCAATCCGAACGGCGACATCTGGCTGCACGACCTGATCGCCGGCCAGAGCGCCGACTGCCCGCCGGTGTGGGTCGAGGCCGAGCATCCGCTGTTCCTGCTCTACACCTCGGGGTCGACCGGCAAGCCCAAGGGCGTGCAGCACTCCACCGCGGGCTACCTGCTGTGGTCCGTGCTGACGATGAAGTGGACCTTCGACATCCGCCCGGACGACCTGTTCTGGTGCACCGCCGACATCGGCTGGGTCACCGGCCACACCTACATCACCTACGGCCCGCTGGCGTGCGGCGCCACCGAAGTGGTGTTCGAAGGCGTGCCGACCTTCCCGGACGCGGGCCGTTTCTGGAAGATGATCCAGGACCACAAGGTCTCGATCTTCTACACCGCGCCGACCGCGATCCGCTCGCTGATCAAGGCCGCCGAAGGCAACGCCGCGGTGCACCCGCGCAACTACAAGCTCGATTCGCTGCGCATCCTCGGCACGGTCGGCGAGCCGATCAACCCGGTGGCGTGGGAGTGGTACTACGAGAACATCGGCGGTGGCCGCTGCCCGGTGGTCGACACCTGGTGGCAGACCGAGACCGGCGGCCACATGATGACCCCGCTGCCCGGCGCCACGCCGATGGTGCCGGGTTCGTGCACGCTGCCGCTGCCGGGCATCATCGCCGAGGTGGTCGACGAGACCGGCCACGACCTGCCGTGGGGCACCGGCGGCATCCTGGTGATCAAGAAGCCGTGGCCGTCGATGATCCGCACCATCTGGGGCGACCCGGAGCGGTTCAAGAAGAGCTACTACCCCGAGGAACTCAAGGGCTACTACCTGGCCGGCGACGGTGCGATCCGCGACGCCAATACCGGTTACTTCACCATCACCGGGCGCATCGACGACGTGCTCAACGTCTCGGGCCACCGCATGGGCACGATGGAAATCGAGTCGGCGCTGGTCTCGCATCCGCTGGTCGCCGAAGCCGCGGTGGTCGGCCGCCCCGACGAGCTGACCGGCGAGGCGATCTGCGCCTTCGTCGTGCTCAAGCGCCCGATCCCGCACGGCGAGGAGGCGCTGGCCATCGCGGCCGAACTGCGCAACCACGTCGGCAAGGAAATCGGCCCGATCGCCAAGCCGAAGGACATTCGCTTCGGCGACAACCTGCCGAAGACGCGCTCGGGCAAGATCATGCGTCGTTTGCTGCGCACCCTGGCCAAGGGCGAGCAGATCACCCAGGACACGTCGACGCTGGAGAACCCGGCGATCCTCGAGCAGCTGGCGCGCACGCACTGACGGAGCTGCGCAGGGTCGGGAAGGCCGGGTTCTACCCGGCCTTCGTGTTTTCAGGCCGGGTCGAGCGCAACCGCGAGTTTTCCGCTGCGTCCGGGCACGCTGCCGAGGCCGACCGGGCGCACCGGCAGCGTGCCCAGGTCCAGTGTGGCAGCGTAATCGGACAGCGCTCCCAGGCGCACTCCGGCGGCGTCCCAGCCGTCGAGCAGCGCGGCGAACACGGGGCCGAGCTGGCCGCCCTCGAGTTCGGCGTGCAGGGTGTAGACATGGTCGCGGCCGTCGAGCGACA
>JAJZUN010000346.1 GCA_021848555.1 Pseudomonadota bacterium
GCGTCACCGTCGATCTGCGCGACGCCCAACAGCTCGCCCGGCTCAAAGACTATATCCTCGAGCACGCGGATGTCGTGATCCAGAACCTGCGCCCGGGCGCCATCGACAAGCACGGACTGGCCGGAACCGAACTCGTCGCAGCCAAGCCGTCGCTCGTGTATTGCAACCTCGGCGCGTTCGGCGCCGTCGGTGCGATGCGCGAGAAGCCCGGCTACGACCCCTTGATGCAGGCGCAGGGCGGGATCATGAGCGTCACCGGCGAAGAGAACGGCGGGCCGGTGCGCGTGGGCACGTCGATCGTCGACCAGGGAGCCGGCATGTGGGCGGCCATCGGCATACTCGCAGCGCTCTTGCGCCGCGCGGCAACCGGGGAGGGATGCGTCGTCGACACCTCCCTGTTCGAGACCGCGGTAGCCTGGAATGCGATATCGATCGCGGGATTTCTCGCCTCGGGTCAATTCAAAGGCCGCATGGGATCGGGTACGGCGGAGATCGTCCCGCACCAGGCGTTCAGGACGGCGGACGGCTTTGTCATGGTGGCTGCGGGAAACGACGGACTATTTCGCAAGCTGGTTGCCGCGCTCGATCATCCCGAATGGGCCGCCGACCCGCGTTTTGCGAGCAACGGCGCCCGCGTAGCCAACCGAAAAATCCTGATTGCCATGCTGGAGGACGTTTTCGCGGGCGCGGGGGTTGCCCTCTGGAGGCGGCGCCTGGACGCGGCGGGCGTCCCTAACGCCCCGATCCAGAACATCGCGGAAGTGGTCGCCGACGAACAGACCGTGGCGCTGGGCATACTGCAGCGCGCGCCGGACCTGGACATGACGCTGGTGGGCCTGCCGCTTTCCTTCGACGGCGAACGGCCGCCTTACCGCCGCTCTGCGCCGCGACTGGGCGAACAGAACGCCGAAATTTTCGGCGCTGCTTCCGTTATCTCAACACCCTGATCGACAGGAGATCGCATGAACGGCGCGCTTAAGTCCACCTATCAAACGCTGCAGCTGGAACAGCCCGGGCCGGGACTGCTGCTGGTTCGCCTGAACCGGCCCGAAGTGGCCAACGCCATGAGCACCCAGCTCGGGCACGACATGCTCGACGTGTTCTCCAAGCTCGGCGCGGCTCCGGACGCTTACCGCTGCATCATCCTCACGGCGGTGGGCGAGAGGCATTTTTGCGCCGGCGCCGACCTGAAGGAACGCAAGGGCATGAGCGACGAACAGTGGCTGAAGCAGCATCATCTGTTCGAGCGAATGATGCTGGCCATCGTCGACTGTCCGATTCCGGTGGTGGCTGCGGTGAACGGAGTGGCGTTCGCCGGAGGCTGCGAGCTGGTGCTGTGCTGCGATTTCGCCTACGCGGTGGAGACGGCCCGCTTCGCGCTGACCGAGACCAGGATAGGCATCATGCCGGGAGGCGGCGGGACGCAATTGCTCCCGCGCGCCATCGGCTTGCGCCGCGCCAAGGAGCTGATCCTCTCGGCTCGCCCGTTTTCGGCGCAGGACGCGCTCGCCTGGGGGTTCGTCAACAAACTGTCCAGGCCGGGCCAGGTGATGGCCGATGCGATGGAAATCGCGACTTCGATCTGCGGCAATGCGCCGCTCTCCGTGCGCCAGGCCAAGCGCGCCATGGAGCTTGGCATGCGCATGGATCTGCGCACCGGCATGTTTTTCGAGATCGACGCATACAATCGACTGGTTCCGACAGAGGACCGGCGCGAAGGCGTGCTTGCATTCAATGAACGTCGTACACCGAATTTCGTGGGTCGGTAGGGGAGTACATTTTGGTGGACCGCCAGGGGGTACATTTCAAAGGAGGAGTTATGCATAGCGCAATCTTGCACCAAAGCAGTTCCGGCAATTGCAATACCAAGTCAGCAGGACGTTTGGGCTTTTCCGGTTGGAGGGCGTGCGCCGCCGCGCTGCTGGCGGTACTCGCGGCAACTTGGCCTTCGGCGCCGGCATTCGCGCAATCGGGCTGGACCCCGACCAAGCCTATCCGGCTGGTGATCCCGTATCCACCGGGCGGGGCCACCGATGTCGCGGCGCGTGCCATGATCCAGAAGCTGGGCGACTCGCTGGGTCAGCCCATGGTCGCGGAAAATCGCCCCGGCGCAAACGGCATGATCGCATCCGAAGTGGTATTCGCCTCGCCGCCTGACGGCTACACGCTGTTGATGGCGACCGCCGACACGAATTCAATCAACCCCAACGTCTACAAAACCATGCGCTACCAGGCGCGCGAGTTTCGCGGCGTGGTATCGGTGGCCAAGGTCAATTTCATGCTGGTGGCGCGTCCCGCGATCAAGCTGAAGACACTGCCTGAACTGGTGGCGCTGGCCAAGGGCGGCAATCTCACTTTTGCTTCCTGGGGCGTGGGCAGCACCTCGCAGGCGGCGATGGAGATGTTCAAGGCCCAGGCAGATCTGAAAATACTCCACGTGCCCTACCAGGGCGCAGCGCCGGCGTTTCAGGCGGTTATGGCGGACCAGGTCGACATCATGATGGCCCCGGCGGTCGTCGTGATACCGAACCTGTCGAAGGTGGCTGCCTTCGGCATCGCGTCGCCGGAACGCTTTGCCGGAGCCACACAGGTCCCGACGCTGACTGAGCAGGGCTTTCCGGTCGACGCCGACGCCTGGGTCGGCATCCTGGCGCCGCCGAAGACGCCGCAGGCGGTGATCGATCACATCCACAAGCACGTCAGCGAGGTGACCAAGGATCCGGATTTCAAAAAGCGACTGCTCGACATCGGTCTTTCCGCCATGCCCGCCATGGGCCAAGAGCAATTCCACAACTACATGGTGTCGGAGATCGATCGCTGGGGGCAGGTCATACGCAAAGCCGGCATCAAACTCGACAACTGACGCGGCGATGGATTACGAAATCCGGGTTCTCAATCTGGGCGAGATCGAGCTCGATTCGAGCCGTCTCGTCCAGAACAGGAAACCCGGCAACCTGGCGAAGGTCCCCGCGCATGCCTATTTGCTGCTTGGCGGCGCCTCGCCGATGTTGGTAGATACCGGCTTTCGGCATCTCGCAATTCTGGAACGCATCGGCATGCGCGCGTTCCAGCAGCGCGAGCAGGAGCTGGAGCATCGCCTCGCCAGCCATGGCGTGCGTTTTTCCGATATTCGCTACGTGTTGCACACGCATCTGCACATCGATCATGCCGGCCAGACCGACAAGTTTCCCATGACGACGACCGCCGTGATCAACCGCCGGGAACTCGAATACGCGGTGTCGGGACTGTCCGGCGCCAGCTATCCGCCGGAAGACGTAAAACACCTCATCGACCGCTTGCATACCAAGGGCGCGCTGCAGCTTCTGGATCTGGAGTTGACCGGGACGGAAGAGATACTGCCGGGTATCCGCTGCACGGCCGCGGGCGGGCACACCGAAGGTTCGATGCTGGTTCATGTGGACACGGCGCAAGGGACGGCATGCATCTGCGGCGATGTGCTCTACGACATCAGCGCCCAGGCGTTCACACCGGACGGTTTCCTCAACCGCGATCCGTTGCCGAGCGGGAACTATGTGGGAACCCGAAGGGCCGAGAAAGCGGCGGTCAAGCGCCTGATGCAAGGCGCCCGCTATATTTGTCCCGGCCACGACTTGCCGGCGGTCATCGAGAACGGGCGCTTGGTGGGGCGAGTCGCGAGCGTTTTTCCAGCGAAGAACTGACCGATCGTTGGAAAGTGGATTTTGCCGCTGCCGATCGCGCTTGGGGGCGCAATTTGCTGCTTCTGTCTTCAGGTAGGGTTAAATCATTCCCTGAACCAGCTGTTCTAATTCACTGATACCTTCTATTTCTATCCTGTTCTTTTTCGCGGTAGAGATGGTGATGGTGACTGAAGATTGGCTCTGGACGCGGTTTTGCGGCAACCGGCGGGCGCTCAAAGCCTGCAGAGGATGGCAAATTTCCATGTCATGGGGAATCTACCGCTGAGACCGGCTCGCGCTAGACTGCATCCACCGCCTAAAGAAAAGCGACCCTTGAAGTCGCTTTTCCAATTGGCCGAACAGGAAGGTGGGTACTTCGAGAACCCGCCGGTTCATCCAGCGAATCTGCGGCGCACCGTCGCGGCAACTTGAGGCATAGTGCCGGGATGATGAGCAACGCCGAACTGAAACAGCGCCTGCGCTACGCCGCGCTGATCGTGCTGCTCGCAGGGCTATGCGGCGCGCTGCTGATCTTCTTGGTTGCCGTCGATGTTCCCGACGACTCGCTGGGCTATGTGATCGTGGATGGCAGGGTGTATCCGCTCGCGACCGGCGATTCCAAGAAACACCGGCGCGAAGTGGAGCGCTTTGGCGGCAAAGCGGCCCTGGCGTTCGATGACTTCGGCCGCTGGTTCGGTGAGCAGTGGAGGGGGAACAAACT
>JAJZUN010000347.1 GCA_021848555.1 Pseudomonadota bacterium
CTACTCGCCAGCCTGTCGGGCTGGCTCTACGCGCATTTGCTGCGCTTCGTCAATCCGACGCCGTTTTCGATCAACGCCGGCATCGAGTACCTGTTCATGGCGGTGGTCGGCGGAGCGGCCTCGGTCTGGGGCGCCGTGGTCGGTGCCGGGATACTCACGGTACTCAAGCAGTGGCTGCAGGATCTGCTGCCCAAACTCCTAGGGCAAAGCGGGAATTTCGAAATGATCGTTTTCGGCGTGCTCCTGGTGCTGCTGCTGCAACGCGCACGCGAGGGCATCATGCCGCTCACAGTGCGTTATTTTCCCGCGCCGAAGAAATCGCTTCCGGTTCTGCCGCAGGCATTGCCGCGGCGGGCGCGTCCCGCCGCGGGCGAAGCCTTGCTGGGGCTGAAGTCGGTACGCAAGGCTTTTGGCGGCCTGGTGGCCGTGAACGATCTGACTTTCGCCATGAGCAGCGGCGAGATTCTGGGCTTGATCGGCCCCAATGGGGCGGGGAAGAGCACGGTGTTCAATCTGGTCACCGGCGTGCTGCCTGCGACCGCGGGCGAGGTGCATTTCCGCGGCGAGCGCATCGATGCCCTGTCCGCGCGCGCGATCGTTCCTCTCGGATTGGCGCGAACCTTCCAGCACGTGCACCTGTTGCCGACGATGACTGTCCTGGAAAACGTTGCCATCGGTGCACACCTTCGCGGCAGCAAGGGCGTGATCAGTGCGGCACTGCGTTTGGAGCGCGCCGAGGAGGCGATGCTGCTGGCGGAGGCCGCGCGCCAACTGGAGCGCGTGGGGCTGGGGGACCGCATGCATGAACAGGCGGTTAGCCTGGCGCTGGGCCAGCAGCGCATACTCGAAATAGCGCGGGCGCTCTGTGCCGACCCGGTGCTGCTGCTGCTCGATGAGCCGGCGGCCGGGCTGCGCTACCAGGAAAAGCGCGCGCTGGCCGAACTCCTGCGCAAGCTCAGGTCAGAGGGCATGAGCATTCTGCTGGTCGAACATGACATGGATTTCGTGATGAAACTGGTCGACAGGCTGGTGGTGATGGACTTTGGCGAAAAGCTCGCCGAGGGCCTGCCGCAGGAAATCCAGACCAATCCAGCGGTGCTGGAGGCTTACCTGGGCAGCGTGAAATGAGCAGGCTGCTGGAGGTGCGCGACCTGTGCGTGGCCTATGGCAAGGTGGAAGCGGTGCATCAGGCCGCGCTGAGCGTGGAAGAGGGCAAGATCGTCACGGTCATCGGCCCCAACGGCGCGGGCAAGACTACGCTATTGGCGGCGCTGATGGGCATGCTTCCCGCGCGTGGGCGCGTCAGTTATTCGGGTGAGGACATCATGCGCGTCGAGGCCGAGCAGCGCGTAGGCCGCGGTCTGTGCCTGGTGCCGGAGCGGCGCGAACTCTTCGCCGCCATGACGGTGGAGGACAATCTGGTGCTCGGTGCGTTTCACCGCTATCGCAAGCGCGACCAGACCATCGCGGCGGATTTCGAGCAGGTGTACCAGCTGTTTCCACGCCTGCGCGAACGCTGCCGGCAACTCGCCGGCACGCTTTCCGGCGGTGAGCGCCAGATGCTTGCGCTGGGCCGCGCCCTGATGAGCCGGCCGCGCTTGCTAATGCTCGATGAGCCCAGCCTCGGCTTGGCGCCCCTGGTCGTACGCGACATTTTCCGCGTCATTGCCGGCCTGCGCGAGACCGGTGTTTCCATCCTGTTGGTTGAACAGAACGCGCGCGCCGCGCTGCAGGTGGCGGATTACGGCTACGTCCTCGAAACCGGCGAAATTGTAGTCGAAGGGCCGAGCGCCGATCTTGCCGCCAATCCCCGCGTTATCGAGAGCTATCTAGGCCTGGTTTCGGGCAGCGGCAGCTAGGCCGGGTCGCCGCAGGGCAGATTCGATTCCTTGCCCATCGCAGCTGCGTGAGCGTTCCACGTGGAACAGTCGTCACGCGTTCGCCGGCACGCGCAGGCGGCACCGGCAAAGCGCGACCGGGTGTCTGCGGAGGCCATCGCTTCTCTTATTGTTCCACGTGGAACAATGGCTTACGGTTTGCGGGAAATGAGCGTAAAATCGCGCCTCTTTGGCTGGTCTGCAGGCCCATGTATTATTTTCCTAGCGAATTCGATGTAATTGTGATTGGCGGCGGGCACGCCGGGACCGAGGCTGCGCTGGCTGCGGCCCGGGCCGGCAGCAAGACGCTGCTGCTGACGCACAATATCGAGACCCTGGGACAGATGTCCTGCAACCCGTCGATCGGCGGCATCGGCAAAGGCCATTTGGTCAAGGAAGTCGACGCGCTGGGCGGAGCCATGGCGATCGCCACGGACGAGGCGGGCATCCAGTTTCGCACCCTTAATTCGAGCAAAGGCGCGGCGGTGCGCGCCACCCGCGCCCAAGCCGACCGGGTGCTGTACAAGCAGGCGATCCGCGCGCGCCTGGAACGGCAGCCGAATCTGACCTTGTTCCAGCAGGCGGTGGACGACCTCACGCTCGAAGGAGATCGGGTCACTGGAGTGGTGACCCAGTTGGGCATACGCTTCAAAGGGCGGGCCGTCGTCCTGACCGCCGGGACGTTTCTCGCGGGCCTGATCCATGTCGGCATGGTCAATTATCGGGCGGGGAGGGCCGGCGACCCACCCTCGCTCAGCCTGGCGGCGCGCCTGCGCGAACTGAAGCTACCGGTGGGCCGCCTAAAGACCGGTACACCACCGCGCATTGACGGCCGATCAATCGATTTTTCGGCCATGCAGGAGCAGCCGGGGGACGAACCGGCGCCGGTGTTTTCCTATATGGGCCGGCGCGACATGCATCCGCAGCAGCTGCCCTGCTGGATCACCCATACCAATGCGCGCACGCACGAAATCATCCGCGGCGGCCTCGACCGTTCGCCCATGTACACCGGCGTGATCGAAGGCGTGGGCCCGCGCTACTGCCCGTCGATCGAGGACAAGATCCACCGTTTCGCGGGCAAGGCGAGCCATCAGATTTTCCTGGAGCCCGAGGGCCTCGCCACCAGCGAGTTCTATCCCAATGGGATATCGACCAGCCTGCCTTTCGACGTGCAACTCGAACTGGTGCGCTCGATCAAGGGGCTGGAGCATGCGCATGTCCTGCGCCCCGGCTACGCCATCGAGTACGATTACTTTGATCCACGCAGCCTGAAGGCAACGCTGGAGACGAAGACGATATCCGGACTGTTTTTCGCCGGCCAGATCAATGGCACCACCGGCTACGAAGAAGCCGCCGCCCAGGGTCTGCTTGCCGGGATCAATGCCGCGTTGCAGGTACAAGGCCGGGACGCATGGTGCCCGCGCCGCGACCAGGCTTATATCGGGGTGCTGGTGGATGATCTCATTACCCGCGGCGTATCCGAACCGTATCGCATGTTCACCAGCCGCGCCGAGTATCGGTTGATGCTGCGCGAGGACAACGCGGACCTGCGCCTGACAGAGACGGGACGCCATTTGGGCCTCGTCGACAATGCGAGGTGGGAGGCGTTCGATCGCAAGCGCGAAGCCGTCGCGCGGGAACTGGAGCGACTCAGGTCGACCTGGATCAATCCCAAGCTCTTGCCCCAAGCGGACGCGGAGAGGGTCTTGGGCAAAGGAATAGATAGAGAGTATGCGCTTACTGATATACTGCGCCGCCCGGATGTGACCTACGCCAGCCTGATGTCTCTGCCGGGCGCCGGCGAGCCTGTTCTGGACCCGGTGGTCGCCGAGCAGGTCGAGGTCCAGATCAAGTATGACGGCTACATCGCCCGACAGCACGGCGAAGTGCTGCGGCGCGAACAATTCGAGGCAACGGCGCTGCCGCTCGATCTCGACTACCGCGTCGTGCGCGGCTTGTCCAAGGAAGTGCAGCAAAAACTCAACCTGCACAAACCGGAAACCCTGGGCCAGGCCTCGCGCATTTCGGGGCTGACCCCGGCTGCGATTTCCCTGCTTCTGGTACACCTGAAGCGCGGCTTCCGGAATGCGGCAACGCGAGACGAACCCGGCCTTGATGTGCCGCCGTCGCAAAGCAATCATCGAACCTCCGATGAAACCCTGCCAGACGACTCCCGCAAAGAGCGTCCGGCCGCATGAGCACCGCTGATCAACTCAGGCTCGGGCTCATCGCGCTGGGGCTGACGCTGGATCCAGACACCCAGCGGCGTTTGCTCGACTACATCGCGCTGATCGAAAAATGGAACCGGGTGTACAACCTCACCGCGATCCGCGAACCCGAAAAAATGGTGAGCCATCACCTGCTCGACAGTCTGGCCGTGGCGCCGCATCTGCGCGCCGGGCGCCTGCTGGACGTTGGGAGCGGCGCCGGCCTGCCCGGGATTCCGCTGGCGCTCGCGAATCCGGACCTGCAGGTGACCCTGCTCGACAGCAATCACA
>JAJZUN010000348.1 GCA_021848555.1 Pseudomonadota bacterium
GCAATTGCTGCGGCAAGCCGGGCATGTCGACGTGCCGCAGCATGCCGTGGGCTCGAGCGCGTGGTTGCAGACCATCATCGACCGGCTGTGCGAGATTTCCCTGCGCGACGGATTGACCGGGCTTGCCAATTCGCGCCATTTCATGGCCGCGCTGGACCAGGAGGTCAGCCGCGTTTCGCGCTCCGGGGAGGTCGCGCTGCTGTTGCTCATCGACCTTGATCATTTCAAGGCGATCAACGACCGGCACGGGCACCTGGCAGGCGATCGGGCGTTGCGCGCGGTCGCGGACATATTGGCAAGGAACATGCGCCCTATGGACACTGCGGCGCGATACGGCGGCGATGAATTCGCGGTCATATTGCCCAATTGCCGGCCTGGCACCGGTCGCGCGATTGCCGAGCGTATCCGCGAACAGGTGGAGCAGACCCCGATCGCCTTATTCGATGGTCCCACCCTTAGTCTGACCACCAGCATAGGCGGCGCTCACGTTTCGCCCTGGAGCAAGCTGAACTCCAAGGAAGTGCTGGAACAAGCGGATCGGGAGCTTTATCGTGCCAAGGCACAGGGTCGCAACCGCGTGACGCTGGACACGCCTGAGCCAAATCCGGTGTCATCCGATGAAAAACGCCAACTGCTGGACCCTTTCGGAGAAAACACCAATGAGTAGCGCGGGATCGAGGGCGAGAATACTTGCGATTACGAGCGGCAAAGGCGGGGTCGGAAAAACCTTCGTCGCGGCCAATCTGGCTGCGGCGCTTACCAGGCGCGGACGGCGCGTGCTGGTGCTCGATGCGGACCTCGGGCTGGCGAATCTCGATGTCATCCTGAATCTCTATCCGAAGGCGACGCTGCATGACGTGATGACAGGGAAATGCAGCATCGAAGACGTCGTGCTGGCGGCCCCAGGCGGATTCTGGATACTCCCGGCGGCCTCCGGCCTGGTCGAGTATTCCCGCCTCACCGGCGAGGTACAGGACAACCTGCGCCAGATCATAGCCGGCCTGAGCCGGCAATACGACTATCTGGTGCTCGATACCGGCGCGGGCATCTCCGACCTGGTGCTCTATACGGCGTCGCTCGCCGAAGAGGTTCTGGTCGTCGCCACACCCGAACCGGCTTCGATTGCGGACGCCTACGCCACCATCAAGGTGCTGGCGCTGATGCAGCAGCGCACCGCGCTCAAAGTGGTATTCAATCAGGCACGCGATGCCGCGGAAGGCCGCAAGCTCGCCGAGCAGTTGCAGCAGGTCGTCGACCGCTTCGTCAACATCCAGCTCGCGAAATCATTGAAGCTTGAGCATCTGGGCCATATTCCGAGCGATCCCGCGGTGCGCGCCGCCGCGCGCAAACGCCGGCTCCTGTTCGTCGATGCACCGGAGGCACCCGCCTCCAAAGCGATGGTCGCGCTGGCGCAGGCGCTGGATTCGCAGGTGGAAAAGCATGCACTGCATGCCTGATGCGGCTGACCGCCGTACAGTGCATGCGCTGCACCAAAACAAACATCGTACCTACGCGAAGTGAGCCGCTACCTTGCATAAGCCGCCCAACCTGTACGAGATCCTCGAGGTCAGCCCCAAGGCGCGTTCGGCCGTCATCAAGGCCGCGTACCGCTGCCTCGTCCAGGAATGTCATCCCGACAGGAATCCCGGCGATCCGGGCGCAGGGGCCCGCATGTCCCTGATCAACCATGCCTACTCGGTGCTCAGCGATCCGGCGCAGCGCGCTCAATACAATCAGAAAATAGGCGTCAGCGGCATCGAGCGCCGGGGCAGCGGGCTCGCGTCGAATCCGGGCCAGGAACAGACCGGAAAAGGCGGCCGATACCTGCGCCGGTTTGCCTTTCGGCCTTTGGACTGATTCGCCGGTTCCAGCCCGGTTGCTGCGCCTTGCCGGTGCTATGGCCTTCCGCGGGCAGAAACCCGCAGCATGCTGTCCTTCATCGATCTGCGAGCGCTCAACTGCAAGGCCGCTCGATGGAGATCGAGCCCACCACTGTCACATTCAAGTTCTTGATCTCTCTGTTCTCGCCGTTGTTGCCCCGAATCGCGGCCCCATCCGAGGTTGCCGCCAGTTGAGCCTTGCAGTGCGCACGGATGCTCACCCCACCGATAACGCTTACCGTCGTACGCAGGCAGTACCAGCCATTCGGGTTCATCAGTTCGATGGTGGACCCACCGACCACATTGATGATCGGGTTGATCAATACCAGAGAAGGGGAACTTGTGGGTGCCGTATCGCCGGCGCTGGTCCCGATTCCAAACACCTTTACCGAAGTCTCCAAGGTCTTGAACTGCGGGTTCTTGCCGAAAGGATGATCGCCCCAGGCTTTGAGGCAGGCAGCAATCGAGCTGTCGACTTCCTGGGCCGGGACAGCCATCGGGACGAACAGCGCCAAGCCAAATGCCATGAGCGCGACGATACGGGTGGTCTTTTTCGATGATTTCATGTTGAAGTATCTCCAGGCGTGATTAGAAGTTCTTTCCAGCAAAAGGCTGGCTGAAATCGCCGCGTCGGGCGACTGCCAGCGCACCGGAATTCATCCGTCTTAAGGTTGGGGTCACCAGGGTTCACGCCGACTAAACTAACCTCTCGCCCCTGCTCGCAATTTGAGAATGGTCAACAGACAGTCATATCACCCGGCGGACAAATGGCCCGGGTGAACGTCTGCAAAGATAGGCTTGCAGCCGTCTGGGCAAGAGAAACGACCTCGCGCCAGTGCCCAGATTTGCCCTGGTCGGGGAGCCGCACAGGGCTCGAACCCGGAGAGCCGTCAAACCGGAGCAATCTTTCGCCGACGACCACGTCGGCCGGGCCGATCGTATGCTCGATCAGCCCGGCCGCTACGAACCGGATCCGGTTTGTCCAGCGATTATCGCGGCATGCGCAGGCGCATCCGCGATCAGCCGCAGCCTTAAGCTGCCGCCTGCACCGCCGCCGGCGCTGCAATGCTGATCTGCACCGGGGTCGCATTGTTGAACAGGTCCAGCACCGGGCAGTGCGCATCCACAACGCTTTTCAGGCGCTGCAAATCGGCCGCCGAAGCCGTGCTGTCAAAGCTCACCGAACCTTTGATGTTGAGGAAGCCCGGGCGTACGCCTTTGGCGGCGCCGAAGAAACCGCGCAGGTCGAGTTCCCCTTCGAGCTGGACCGACACGTCCTTCAGCGGAATGCCCAGGGAGTCGGCATGCAGGCGGTAGGTGATTTCCTGGCAGGTGGCCAAGGCCGCCAGCGCGTATTCCACGGGACTGGGCGCACGGTCCGTGCCGCCGAGCGTCGGGGGTTCGTCCACCTCCACGTCGAATCCCCGTATCTTGACCTGGCGGTGAAGTCCGTCCTTGCCCTGGCTGGCCGCATTGAAGCGGACGATGGTTTGGGCGCCGTCGCCGGCCAGGGCGGTGCGGGTGGCGTTGAACTGCTGAGCGAAACCGGTCATGAGCTTTTCCTTGTCGAATCACGAGCAATTTGAGATGCCTGAAAGCGGTTGCGTGATGTTTCAGCCGCTGATGGAGGGGGCACTGTAGGCCGGGCGGGGTCGGCTGACAAAGAATTAATAACTATATGCATATTCCGTCTTTGCCGGCTGGCCAGGGGCCGCCGCGCCCGCCCTTGATCGCCGTGGCGCGCCCCGCTGAATCGGGCTTGCTTGACTCAGGTCAAGAGCCGCGCAGCGGACGCGTGCAAGAATTTTTCCAACCCGGACCCGCAGCGGCGTATCCCGTGTGCAGCCGCTGCTTCCGGTCTGATATCGATGACGGAGCGAAATTCGATGGCGCAGTTTTCCTGGACCGAGGATCTTTACACCGGAAACAGCCTGATCGACGGCGATCATCGCGAACTGATCGCCCTGGTCAATGCCTTGTTCGAAGCCATGGAGAACAGCCTGGACAGCGCGCGCATGAGCCTGGCGATGAACGCGCTGGTCGCCTACGCCGGGGAGCATTTTGGCCGCGAGGAAGCGGAGATGGAGCGCATACAGTACGTCGCCTCGCTCGCGCACAAGGCCGAACACACCAAGCTGCTCCATCAACTGGCCGAGCTGGCGCAAAGACTGGGGGCGGGCGGAAGACTCAACCTCCCCGCCATTTCCGACTTTCTCAGCACATGGCTGCGCGATCACATACTCACGGCGGACATCAAGCTGGCCGCCGCCCTGAAGCGGCAGCGCAGCCCGGCGCCGCAAGCGCGCTAACGCCTCCCTTCCCGCCTAGGGGCAGCTGACGCTCACCGGCGTTCGGAACGGCGCGCGTCGCGGCGCTCGTGCTGGGGCGGGCGGTAGATTTCCCTGCCTGCATCCTGGATGTCGCGGCGCAACTGGCGCCGCTCGTCCGGTTGCATGCGGCCGCGCTCGGGTTCACCGGGGTTACGCGTCTCG
>JAJZUN010000349.1 GCA_021848555.1 Pseudomonadota bacterium
CCCGCAAGGAGTATTTGAGATGCACGCCACCCCGATTCTGCAATACCTGAAAAAGAACGGCCAGCAACTCGACCTGGAGATCGCAGCGGCGACCGGGATTCCGCTGCCCAAGGTGCGCCTCTCCCTATCCGCCCTTTCAGCGCAGGGCGAAATTTCGAAGTGCACCGTCACCAGGTACAACGACGGCAAGGCGGTTGAAGGGATGCTCTGCCGGATTGCCGGTACCATTCCGCCGAAAGCCCCCGGCAGGAAACCTTCAAGCTAGCCGCTAGGGTCTGTTAACAAACAGTGCCAGCTGAATTTTCGCGGGCGGCAGCGCATCGCCCGCCAACTGGTTCAGCAATACGCACAGCAGGAACAGCAGCGCCACGACCAGGGCGGACAGGGAAACTTCGACCGTCCAACGCCGGCTCGCGGCCAACAGGGCGTAGCGGATCAAAAGCGGTAACACCATGAGCCCTCCGCTGGTTGCCGGGCTGCGCGCAGCGCAGTCCATGCCGCTTCTTCAGCAACCCGCATGCCAGCCCGATAGGGCGTGGTTTCAAAGTGTTATGCAGCGTGAGTGCCGAGCTTGCGCGAGATGCTGGTGCATCGGGGTAGCCGGCTGCTTGCGCTTGGTGCGCGCTTTAGCGCGGCGGGCGCAAAAAAAGCCGCCGGGAAAACCCGGCGGCCAGTTCAAGACTGCTTCCGAACTCAGTGCGCTGCGGCGACCTCCGCGCCCAAGCCGGTTTCCGAACGGACTTTCTGCGCGTCGAACAGGGCGCGCTCCTTCTCTGCGCTTGCGCTGGAGTCGGTGATCGATACCACGTAGGTGACGATCAACACGGCCGGCAGCAGGAAGAACGTCGGAAAGTCGTAGGGGAAGATCGCCGGACCCATGCCGAGCACTTTGGTCCATACCGTCGGGCCGATGAGCAGCAGGCCGATGGAGCCGAGAATGCCGGTATAACCGCCCACCACCGCCCCGCGCGTGGTCAGCCCGCGCCAGAACACCGACATGACCAGAATCGGGAAATTGGTGCACGCCGCGACCGAGAACGTCAGCGCCACGATGTAGGCAACGTTCTGCTTCTCGAACGCGATGCCGAGGAGCACGGCGATGATGCCGAGGCCGATCACGGACAGCTTCGACACCCAGACTTCCTGCTTCTCCGTCGCCTTGCCCTTCATGATCACGTTCGCATAGATGTCATGCGACAGCGCCGAGGCGCCCGCCAGCGTCAGCCCGGACACCACCGCGAGGATGGTGGCGAAGGCGACCGCGGCGATGAAGCCGAGGAATAAGTCCCCGCCGAGCGCATGCGACAGGTAGACCGCCGGCATGTTGCCGCCCCCCTTGAGGTCAAGGATGCTCTTGCTGATGTTGACGAGATACTGCGGGTTGTTGGCGACCAGCACAATGGCGCCGAAGCCGATGATGAAGGTCAGGATGTAGAAGTAGCCGATGAAGCAGGTGCCGTAGAGCACCGACTTGCGCGCCGCCTTGGCGTCGGTGACGGTGAAGAAACGCATCAGGATATGCGGCAGTCCGGCGGTGCCGAACATCAGCGTCAGCCCGAGCGAAATCGACTCGATCGGATTGGCCTTCGCCCCGATCGGCACCACCGACTTCATGATCTCCATGTGCTTGGGATGCTGCGCCACGGCGTCGGAGAACAGCTTCTCGAAGCTGAAGCCTTCGTGCGCCATCACGCCGAGCGCCATCAGCGTCGCGCCGCCCAGCAGCAGGCCGGCCTTGATGATCTGCACCCAGGTCGTGGCCTTCATGCCGCCGAAGGTGACGTAGATGATGATCAGCGTGCCGACGACGACGATCGACATCTTGTAGGACATCTCCGGCACCAGGGTATGCAGCAGCTGTCCGGCGCCCACCGCCTGGCCGATCAGGTACCAGATCACGACGATCAGCGCGCCGATGGCCGCCATGGTGCGCACCGGACCCTGCTGCAGCCGGAATGCGGCGACGTCGGCGTAAGTGTACTTGCCGAGGTTGCGCAGCCGCTCCGCGATCAGGAACAGGATGACCGGCCAGCCGACCAGCCAGCCCACGGAGAAGATCAAGCCGTAGAAGCCGTTGAAGTAGACCAGGGAGGCGATGCCCAGGAACGAGGCCGCCGACATGTAGTCCCCGGCGATCGCGAGGCCGTTTTGCAGGCCGGTGACGCCGCGTCCGGCGGCGTAGAAGTCGGTCGCCGTCTTGGTGTGGGTGGCCGCCCAGTAGGTGATGCCCAGCGTGATGGCGACGAATATCAGGAACATGATGACGGCGTGCCAGTTGGTGGGCGTTTCCGCCGGCGCGGGGGCCGGGGCTGGCGCTGCTGCCGCGGCAGCAGGGGCGGGAGCAGCCGCGGCAGCGGCAGCGGCCGGAGCAGGCGCCGGAGCTGCAGCCGGAGCCGCAGCGGGAGCCGCAGGCGCCGGGGCGTCAGCGGCGTAGGACGGAATAACCGCGAGCAGGGTGGCACAAGCCAGGAGTGTCAGAAGTACCGTTTTGAGTGTTCTCATTTGGAGGCTTCCTTGACGATTTCTTCGAACATCGGGTCGAACACCTGGTTCGCCTCGTACACGTAGAACCCCGTCAGTGCGCAGCACACCACGATGACGGCCACGCCGAGAGGCAAGCCCACCGGGATGACGCTGCCGGCCGCAATCGGCGCGGTGAGGATATCCGGGGTGAACGCGATCATGAGGATGAAACCGTAGAAGATCACGCATACGATCGCCGACAGCGTCCACGCCAGCCTGCCGCGCCGGCTGGCCAATTCAAGGTACTTCGGATTTTTCTGTATCTTGTTACTGATCAACTCGGACATGACCTCCTCCTTTTATGATGCTTTCCAAATTTGTTTGCGGATCGGCTACCGTCACCGACGGATTACTGCCTTTGTCGTCCATGGGTGTACCCTCCAGCATTTGATATGGCTTTGGAAATTGCAGGGTTTGCTCAACGATCGGCTTGATCCTCCCGCTATCGACTGCTAGAACTTGTGAGCTGCCGGCCGGCGTCCGTTATTAAGTGTTCTTCGGACTGAACGGCGTAGCCGCGTGCCAGACCAGCTTAGCAACGCCAGCTGACGCGAAACTTACACCTTAGGGCCCGGGGAAGTCAAAACTTGGAGGCCCGTCCCAGGCCAGAGCTAAACGCCAGCGCAAACGAATTTTTGCTGCCTTGCAGCAGACGGCCGGTTAGCTCAGTTGCCAGAGTGGCGGACAAAAACGGCCGCAAAGGCCGGCCTCGCCCATCGCGGGTCGCCGCGGTTCGCGCCGTTTCGAACGCAATTCGTCGCAAGCGCCTCGAGCTCTGCAATGAATTCTCCTAGAGTTTCATCGACGGCGCGCGGGCGCCGGCCAAACGGAGATCGAAATGAAACCGCTGATGACGACAAGCCGAAAGGCGCGCTGGACGGCGAGCCTGTTTGCAGTGCTGGCCACTTCGCTCACGCTGGGCGGTTCGCTGCTCCTGGCCGGGCACTATGCGCAGACCGGAGCAAGCCTGGACGCTTCCGATTATTATGCGGCCGGGCACAGCAGGCGCATCGACTGCTCCGATAGCGGAAATGCGCGCGCCGCCGTGGCAACGTCCCGGCGCGACTCGTGAAATTCCTGACGCGGCGCGGCGGTCCGAGTCGGTTTCGTCCGAGAGGCCGGGTCGAGCGCCCGAGAGCAGGCATTCGAAGAGCTTAATTGTGGAAAAGACCCTTCTTCAACGCATCTGGGCCGGCCTAGGCGGTTTTTCCCGCCGCGTCGCGGACGAAGTCGCCCGCCTCACGACCTGGCAGTTCATCTTCCTGTGCGTGCTCGCCTTGATCGGCGCGGGCATTCTCGAAGGCATCCTCGATTCGGGCAGCGAAAGGCGCCATATCCGGCCGGTGTCGGTGACTGTCCACAAGGAAGCGTCCAAGACAGACGACAAGGCCGCAGGTTCCGCTAGTTCCGCAGCGAAACAGCCCGCCGGAGACCCGCTGAAAAACTCCCTAAAGGAGCAGATACTGACCGAGGTGCGCAAGGAAATCGACAGCGAATCCGGCGCAGCCGACCCGGCTGCCGCAAATGCAAACCAGTCGAAGAAAGTGGTGGAAGTCCGGATCAATGGACTGAATGCGGAAGGCCCCGGCGATCGCCCGCATCGCTCGCTGCCGCTGCCGCAGATCGTATTCTTCCTGATCGTCATCCTGCTGGCCGTCCGCATCACGACGCGCTCGCGCCTGCGCGCCGAAAAGCGCGTCCTGTCGGCCGAGGCCAGCGCCGAAATGGAGTCTCTGCGGCGGAAGGTTGCCGAGGCGCAACTGCAGACCCTGCAGGCGCAGATCGAGCCGCATTTTCTGTTCAACACGCTGGCCATTGCGGAGCATCTCACCGA
>JAJZUN010000350.1 GCA_021848555.1 Pseudomonadota bacterium
ACTACCATACCTACGAGCAGGCCCGAGCGATCGACCGCGGCACCGCGCAGGCGATTCTCGATTTCTCTGCCGACATCGATCATGAACAGGCTTGCGGTGCGACACCGGTCGCGGGGCTATTGATATCAGCCCGGCGTCATGAACTGAAGGCGGAATTGCTCGACTTGCGCAATTCCGGCGACACCGCCGGTCGCCGCGGGCAGGTCGTGGGCTACGCTTCGTTTGCGTTCTGGGAGGGCGAGTCCAGTTTCGGCGCGGCACACGGACGCATTTTGCTTGCCATCGCCAGGAACAGCATAGAGGCGGCGCTCGGCATCGCGGCACCGAAGCCCTTGCCCGACGCGCCCTGGCTCAAGACGGCACGCGCGAGTTTCGTCACGCTGACCCAGAACGGCGGCTTGCGAGGCTGCATCGGCAGCCTCGAAGCCGAGCGGCCGCTGGGCGAGGATGTCAGCCATAACGCCCGTGCCGCGGCGCTGTCCGATCCGCGCTTCGCCCCGCTCGCGCCGGAGGAGCTTGCCGGCACGCGCATCGAGGTGTCGCTCCTGTCCACGCCGAAGTTGCTCGCCTTTGCCGACCACGCCGACCTGATCGCGCAATTGCGGCCGGGGGAAGACGGTTTGATCCTGGAATATGGCGCTGCGCACGCTACCTTTCTGCCGCAGGTCTGGGAAAACCTGCCCGACCCCGAGCAGTTCGTCGCCGAACTCAAGCGCAAAGCCGGGCTTTCGTCGACGACGAGCACGGCGAAATGCCGCATCCAGCGCTATCGGGTGCTGAAGTGGAAAGAACAGGAGTCGCAGAAATGAGCGTAGCCGAAAGCCAGTATCCAGCGCGCTGGTGGCACATGCTCGAGGACGGCAGGATGCAGTGCGACCTGTGCCCGCGCGACTGCCGCCTGCACGACGGGCAGCGCGGCCTGTGTTTCGTGCGGCTGCGCCAGGGCGGGCAGATGCTGCTTACCACCTACGGGCGCTCGTCGGGCTTTTGCATCGATCCGATCGAAAAGAAGCCGCTCAACCAGTTTTATCCGGGCTCGAGCGTGTTCTCCTTCGGCACCGCCGGCTGCAACCTCGCCTGCAAGTTCTGCCAGAACTGGGACATTTCCAAGTCGCGCGACATGGACAGCCTGGCCGACGCCGCGAGCCCGGAAGAGATCGCGCGGGTGGCGCAGCGCATGGGCTGCAAAAGCGTGGCCTTCACTTACAACGACCCGGTGATATTCGCCGAGTACGCCATGGACGTGGCCGACGCCTGCCACGCCGCGGGGGTGCAGACGGTGGCGGTGACCGCAGGCTATATGCACGACGCGCCGCGGCGCGAGTTCTACGCCAAAATGGACGCGGCCAATGTCGACCTCAAGGCGTTCAGCGACGAATTCTATGTCAAGCTCACCGGGGCCCACCTCGAGCCGGTGCTGGAGACGCTGAAATACCTGAAGCACGAGACCGCGGTGTGGCTGGAAATCACCACGCTCCTGATCCCGGGGAAGAATGACGGCGGCGCCGAACTCGAGGCGATGTGTGCCTGGATCGCGCGGGAGCTGGGGCCGGGTGTGCCGCTGCATTTCTCCGCCTTCCATCCGGACTGGAAAATGACCGACGTGCCGGCGACGCCGGCCGCCACGCTCAAGCGGGCGCGCGCGACCGCCTTGAGGCATGGGCTGCATTACGTCTACACCGGCAACGTGCACGACACCGAGGGCGACACCACCTACTGCCCGGGCTGCGGCAAAGCGGTGATCGTGCGCGACTGGTACGACATCCTCGATTACCGCCTCGGCGACGATGGCCGCTGCCTCGCGTGCGGCGGGGCGATCGCCGGCCGCTATCAGCATTTCGGCAAGGCGTTCGGCTCGCGCCGCATTCCGGTGCGGATGACGGCTGCTGCCAGCTGAAGCCGGCTGTATTCGCGCGGCAAAAGCGCCGCTGCCGTATGGTACGTGGCCCGCATCGGCTGCCGAGATCCGCGGCTGCGGGGCGGGGGCGGGACTTGACGCCGGCTGCAAACTGTATAAAGATACAGGCTCCGCAGCAACCCGAGGCTCGCCCATGGAAGCCCTGACCGCCAAGCAGCAGGAAATCCTGACGCTGATTCGCCGTGCCATCGAAACCACCGGCCTGCCGCCGACGCGGGCCGAGATCGCCGAGGCCATGGACTACAGTTCGCACAATGCGGCCGAGGAGCACTTGCGCATGCTGGAGCGCAAGGGCGCGATAGAAATTGTAAAAGGCTCGGCGCGCGGCATCCGCCTGAAGGACGGCGGCGGCATTCCGCTCATCGGCCGCGTCGCCGCCGGCTCGCCTATCCTCGCCGAGGAGCATATCGAAGCGCACTACCAGGTCGATCCGGCGCTGTTCCATCCGCGCGCCGACTACCTGCTCAAGGTGCGCGGCATGAGCATGCGCGACGCCGGCATACACGACGGCGACCTGCTTGCCGTGCACAAGACCGGCGAAGCCCGCGCCGGACAGGTGGTGGTGGCGCGCCTCAACGACGAGGTGACGGTGAAGCGGCTGCGGCGCCGCGGCGCACTCATCGAACTGCTGCCCGAGAACCCCGAGTTCGAGCCCATCCTCGTCGACACCCGGCGCGAGGAATTCGCCATCGAGGGCCTGGGCGTCGGGGTCATCCGCGCCGGCCGAGCGCTGTAACCTGGGCGGGATTTTCACTCCAACTTATTGAATTTAATTCCGTTTGCATATTGGGATTGCATTCCTGCGGAAACTGTATAAAAATACAGGTCAACGCGGCCAGCACGGCGCCCGTTGATGCACTCACAGCCACCGAAACCGAAGGAGATTTTCATGGACGACAACAAGACCAAAGCCCTGGCAGCCGCGCTCGCGCAGATCGAAAAGCAATTCGGCAAGGGGTCCATCATGCGCATGGATTCGGACGCGATACAGGACGACGTACAGGTGGTGTCCACCGGTTCGCTCGGTTTGGATATCGCGCTCGGCGTAGGCGGACTGCCGCGCGGCCGCGTGGTCGAAATCTACGGGCCGGAGTCCTCCGGCAAGACGACGCTGACCCTGCAGGTGATCGCCGAGATGCAGAAACTGGGCGGCACCGCGGCTTTCATCGACGCCGAAAACGCGCTCGATCCGCAGTACGCGCAGAAGCTGGGCGTGAAAGTCGAGGACATGCTTATTTCGCAGCCCGACACCGGCGAGCAGGCGCTGGAAATCGCCGACATGCTGGTGCGCTCCGGTTCGGTCGACGTGGTGGTCATCGACTCGGTGGCCGCCCTCACGCCCAAGGCCGAGATCGAGGGCGAGATGGGCGAGCCGCAGATGGGACTGCAGGCGCGCCTGATGAGCCAGGCGCTCCGCAAGCTCACTTCCAACATCAAACGCACCAACACCCTGGTGATTTTCATCAACCAGATCCGCATGAAAATCGGCGTGATGTTCGGCAGCCCGGAGACCACCACCGGCGGCAATGCGCTCAAGTTCTACGCCTCGGTGCGGCTGGACATCCGCCGCATCGGCTCGATCAAGAAGAACGACGAAGTGATAGGCAACGAAACGCGGGTGAAAGTGGTGAAGAATAAAATGGCACCCCCGTTCCGCGAGGCGCTGTTCGATATCCTCTACGGCGAGGGCATATCGCGCGAAGGCGAAATTCTGGAACTGGGCGTAAAACACGACATCGTCGAAAAATCCGGCGCCTGGTACGCCTACAACAAGGACAAGATCGGCCAGGGCAAGGACAACGCGCGCGAATACCTGAAGGAGCATCCAGAGCTCGCCGTCGAGATCGAGGCGCGCGTGCGCGAAATCGTCGGCGTGAACAACCCGGCCGCCAAGCCGGCCGCCGCGCTGTCTGTTGTTGCGGGATAATGCCTCAGCCAGAAGGGCCAAATAAAGAAATAATGTACGTGGCCCCGGGCTTATTTGGCGGATAATTGGGCGCAAATTCAGGGAACGAGTTGAGGATAAATTACGATCAGCACGTTCCCTCTTCTTGAGATGCTTGCATGGTTTTTCTCGATGCCTTCTAGTCATACTGTGAATTGACGGCGAAATTAAGGTAAGCGGCTGAGGGGGGGGCATGAATTTCGATACCGGTGTGCTGGATCAAGTCGCGGACGTTGTTGTCAGATGTGGCGCCGACAAGAAAGCCGCGAAGGATCCGTGCACGCCGACTCTGCCAGAAGCGGATAACACCTCCGCCGGGCTTGCGGCACTTCGAACCGCCAATCAAGCGTATCGAAAATCCGCGTGGCCAGCACCCTTTGATGCCACCAAGCACATATTGCATCTTGGGGACGCGCGTGATCTTTCGTGGATACCGAATAACTCGGTTCACTTGGTTGTGACGTCCCCTCCCTATT
>JAJZUN010000351.1 GCA_021848555.1 Pseudomonadota bacterium
CGAGAGCGAGGAGATCTGGCGCTGCACCACCTGCGGCAAGTGCCCGCAGGTGTGTCCGCGCGACGTGAAGCAGATCGAGTCCGGCGTCGCGCTGCGCCGCATCGCGACCGAATACGATGTATTCCCGCATGCGGTGGAGCCGATACGCGCGGTGGCGGCCAGCCTGCGCGCCGAGGGCAATCCTTTCGGCGAGGAGCGGGCGAAGCGCGGCAAGTGGGCGGACGGCCTTGCGGCGAAGCCCTACACCGAGGGAATGGAATTCCTCTACCTGCCCGGGTGCTACCTTTCCTACGACCCCAGGGCGAAAAAAATCGCGCGCGCCACCGTCGAGATCCTCAACAAGGCGGGCGTGGAGTTTGGCGTCCTCGGCCCCGAGGAAAGCTGCTGCGGCGAGAGCATACGCAAGACCGGCGACGAAGCGCTGTTCAAGTCCCTGGCGCGGCAGAACATCCGCGCCCTGATCGATCACGGGGTGAAAAAAGTCCTGGTGTCCTCGCCGCACTGCTACCACACCTACACGCGCGAGTACCCCGAATTCATGGTGCATTTCGAGGTGGTGCACATCTCGCAGCTGATCTTCCGCCTGATCGCCGAGGGCCGGCTGGTGCTCGACAAGGAGGTCGCGAAGAAAGTGACCTACCACGACCCCTGCTATCTCGGCCGCCACAACGGCGTGTACGACGAGCCGCGCGCAGCGCTGAAAAAGATACCCGGGCTCGATCTGTGCGAGATGCCCGAGTCGCGCAACAACAGCTTCTGCTGCGGCGGCGGGGGCGGGCGCATCTGGATGGAAACGCCCAAGGGCGAGCGCTTCTCCGACCTGCGCCTGGCGCAGGCGGTGGATACCGGGGCGCAGGTCCTGGCCACAGCCTGTCCCTACTGCATCACCAACTTCGAGGACAGCCGGCTGAATGTGAAAGGCGGCGATGCGATCGAGGTGAAGGACATCACCGAAGTCATCCGGGAAGCCCTCTAGCCGGGGCGCCAGTCGAGGAATCATGCCGTGGCACACACACTAGAACGGGCTATCGAACACGCGCACGCGACCCTGGGACAGCGCGACCTGGGTCCCGAGGACGATCGATTCGGCGATGTGATGGTCGTCGGCGCCGGGATCAGCGGCATTCAGGCCGCGCTGGATCTCGCCACCTGCGGTTTCAAGGTCTATCTGGTGGAGAAGACCCCGACGCTGGGCGGAAAGATGGCGCAGCTGGACAAGACCTTCCCCACCAACGACTGCTCGATGTGCATCGAGTCGCCGAAATTCATCGAAGTCGATCGCCACCCGAATATCGAGATCCTGACCTACACCGAGGTCGAAAGCGTCGAAGGGGCGGCCGGCGATTTCAAGGTCACGCTGGTGAAGAAGCCGCGCTACATCGACGAGGACAAGTGCACCGGCTGCACCGTCTGCGTCGAGTACTGCCCGGCCAAGATACCCGACCCGTTCAACCAGAACCTGTCGATGAACAAGGCGGTGCACATCTACTTTTCGCAGGCCGTGCCGCTCGTGACCTACATCGACGAAAGCTGCCTCTACCTGAAAGACAAGACCTGCTCGATCTGCGAGGGCGTGTGCGAGAACAAGGCCATCGACTTCAGCCAGGTGGCGCAGAAAATCGAAATCAAGGTCGGCGCGATCGTGATGTCGCCGGGTTACGACACCTTCAATCCGAAAATCCGCGGCGACTACGGCTACGGCAGCATAGAGAACGTGGTCACCAGCCTGGACTTCGAGCGGCTGCTGTGCGCCACCGGCCCGCACGAGGGCCAGATCCTGCGTCCGTCGGACAAGAAGCATCCGCACAAGATCGCCTGGATCCATTGCGTCGGTTCGCGCCAGGTGGTGCCGGGGGGCAACAGCTATTGCTCGGCGGTATGCTGCTCCTACACGCAGAAGCAGGTCATCCTGGCCAAGGATCATCTGCCCGAGATGGAAGCGAAGATATTCCACAACGACATCCGCTCCTATGGCAAGGATTTCGAGCGCTTCTACCAGCGCGCCGCCAGGCTGCCCGGCGTCGAGTTCATTCGCAGCTATGTGTCGATAGGCCGCGAGAATCCCCTGACCCGCGACGTCAGTATCCGCTATGCCACCCCCGAGGGCGTGGTCGAGGAGGAATTCGAGCTGGTGGTGCTGTCAGTGGGCCTCAATCCGCCCAAGGATGCGCAGAAGTTTGCCCGGATCTTCGGTATCGAGCTCAATGCGCAGGGCTTTTGCAAGACCAATCCGGTCAATCCGATCGAAACCAGCCGCCCGGGCATATTCATCAGCGGCGCCTTCCAGGGGCCGCTCGACATTCCCGAGTCGGTGGTGAGCGCGAGCGGCGCGGGGGCGCTGTCGGGGCAGCTGCTGAAGTCGCGGCGCGGCAAACTCTCCAAGGAGAGGACGTACCCCGACGAAAAGGATGTTTCGCAGGAAGAGGCCAGGGTCGGCGTATTCGTCTGCCGTTGCGGCGCCAACATCGGCCGCGTGGTGGACGTGCCGGGCATAGTCGAGTATTCGAAAACGCTGAAGAACGTGGTCCATGTGGAGGAGAGCCTGTTCGCCTGCGCCACCAACACCGCCAAGGCGATCTCGGACACCATCCGCGACAAGGGCCTGAACCGCGTGGTGGTCGCCGCCTGCACGCCGCGCACGCACGAGCCGCTGTTTCGCGACACGCTGCGCGAAGCCGGCGTCAACCAGTACTTCTTCGATATGGCGAACATCCGCGAGCACTGTTCCTGGGTGCACTCCAAGGAGCAGGCGGACGCGACGAAAAAGGCGAAGGACATCGTGCGCATGTCCGTGGCGCGCGCCGCCAAGCTCGAGCCGCTGGAAGAGTTTTCGCTGCCGGTGAACAAGGTCGCGCTGGTGGTCGGCGGCGGCGTCGCCGGCATGACCAGCGCCCTGACGCTCGCCGAGCAAGGGCATGAGACCTACCTGCTGGAGAAGGACGCCGACCTGGGCGGCATGGCGCGCCGCCTGCATTACACGCTCGAGGGCCTGGGCGTGCAGTCCTGGCTGGCGCAATTGAAGAAGAAGGTGTACCGGCACCGCGACATCCATGTGATCACCGACGCCGAAATCACCGAGGTCAGCGGCTACGTCGGCAATTTCGAGACCAAGCTCAAGTCCAAGGGTCGGGTGCGCAGCATCAAGCACGGCGTGGCGATCATCGCCACCGGCGCCGCGGAATACAGGCCGACCGAATACCTGTACGGCAAGAGCGCCCGGGTGATGACGCAGCTCCAGCTGGAACACGAACTGGGCACCGGCAGCGCGAGCCTCGCGGACATGCACAGCCTGGTCATGATCCAGTGCGTCGGCTGCCGGCAGGAGGACCGCAACTATTGCGCGCGCGTGTGCTGCAGCGGCGCGATGAAAAACGCCCTCAAGCTGAAAGCCGTCAAGCCGGATACGGAGATCTACGTGCTGTTCCGCGACATGCGGACCTACGGCTTCCGCGAGGATTATTACCGCGAGGCCTCGGGGAAGGACGTCAAGTTCATCCGCTTCGAGCCGAACGACAAGCCGGTGGTCGAAGAGGTCGCCGAAGGCGGCCGCAGCTTCCTCAGGGTGACCGTGACCGATCCCATTATGGGAAAGAAACTGGCATTGGACGTGGACAACGTGGTGCTGTCCGCGGCGGTCGTGCCCGCTCCCGGGGCGCAGGACCTCGCACGCCAGTTCAAGGTGACGCTGAATCCCGACGGTTTTTTCCAGGAAGCCCACGTCAAGCTGCGCCCGGTCGATTTCGCCGCCGAGGGCATCTACCTGTGCGGTACGGCGCAATATCCGAAACATCTCGGGGAAACCATCAGCCAGGCCTACGGCGCGGCCGGCCGTGCGCTGACCACGCTCACGCGCGATACGGTCGTCGCCTCGGGCTCGGTCTGCGCCGTCGAGGACATCGATTGCGTCTCCTGCGGCGCCTGCATCACCTGCTGCAGTTACGGCGCGATCGAATTCCGGGACACGCCGCGCGGCAAGAAGGCGGTGGTCAATCCCGTGCTGTGCAAAGGCGACGGCCTGTGCAACGCCAAGTGTCCGACCGGCGCCATCAGCCTGAAGCATTACACCGACGGCGAAGTGTTGCGCCAGATCGACGCGGCGCTCGCCGGCTGAATCACGACCACCCTATCCATCGAACAATGAGCTAAGCATGGCCGCTCCCGCCGAGTTCAAACCCGTCATCGTCGGTTTTCTGTGCAACTGGTGCTGCTACGGCGGCGCCGACCTCGCCGGCGTCTCCCGCTTCCAGTACCCGCCGCACCTGCGGGTGATACGCCTGATGTGCTCGGGCCGGGTCGACCTGGAGTTCATTTTCCGCGCCTTTGCATCGGA
>JAJZUN010000352.1 GCA_021848555.1 Pseudomonadota bacterium
GCGTGCCCATCCGGCGATCATGCTCAATTACCTGTCTGCGGCCGAGGATCAGGCAATTGCGGTGCAGTCGCTGCGGCTGGCCCGCCGCATCGTGCTGGGCACGCAAACCATGCAGAAATATGCGCCGGAGGAGTTCCTGCCGGGGCCGGCTTTTGCCACGGACGAACAGCTGGTGACGGCCGCAGGCAATATCGGCACGACCATCTTCCACCCAGTGGGGACCTGCAAGATGGGGCGCGCGGACGATGCGAGCGCGGTGGTCGACCCGCAACTGCGCGTGCGCGGGATCGAGCGCTTGCGCGTGATCGACGCCTCGATCATGCCGACGATCACTTCGGGCAATACCAATTCGCCGACCCTGATGATCGCCGAACGCGGCGCGATGCTGGTGCAGGGCGGCCGCGATTAGGGAGCCGCAGCCGGCGCCGGCTGGCGGCGGACTCTGATCTGCCGATTGCGGAATAGAATCGCGCGCAAACTGGTAAAATGCATTGGTTGTCGCTGCCGCGTCAAAGTACCCACTCACCACATAGGGAAATCCAAAAATGTTTATCAAGCCCGCGATTCTGCTGGCCGGCGCCGTCTCTTTGCTGACCCTGGTCGCCTGCAGTTCCAAGGACACAGTACCAGCGGCCGGGTCGGCCAAGGAAGCCGTCGCTGCCACGGTCAACGGCACGCCCATCAGCGAGCGTCTGGTCAGCATGATGCTCAAGCAGCGCGCGGGACTCGGGCGCGAAGCGGGCGCGGAGGCGCGCAACGCCTTCATCAACCGCTTGGCCATGCAACTCCTCATCTCGCAGGAGGCAGTTAAGAAAGGCCTGGACAAGGCGCCCGAAGTCGCGGATCAGATTGAGCTGATCAAGCAATCGGTTCTGGTCGATGCATTCGTGCAGGACTATCTGAAGAACAACCCCGTGACCGACGACGCGGTCAAGGCCGGGTACGAAAAAATGAAAGCGCAGTCGGCTGGAATGGAATACAAGGCGCGCCATATCCTGGTCGATAAGGAGGCGGATGCGAAGGACATCATCGCGAAGCTGAACAAGAATCCGAAGGCGTTCGAAGCCTTGGCCAAGGAGAAATCCAAGGATCCGGGTTCCAAGGCCAACGGCGGCGATCTGGGTTGGTTCGATCCGCGTGGCATGGTTCCGGAGTTCGGCGCAGCGGTGACCAAGCTGGGGAAAGGCAAGTTCACCGAGCAGCCGGTAAAATCGCAGTTCGGTTACCACGTGATCCTGCTGGAAGACTCCCGCCAGAAGCCGGTGCCACCGCTGGAACAAGTCAAGGCCACGCTGACGCGGCAACTGCAGGAGCAGAACCTGCAAAAAATGTTTGACGAGATGAAGTCCAAGGCGAAGATTGAGATTGTGCAAGCCTCCCCCGCAGCGCCGGCCGACGCTGCCAAACCGGCGGAAGGCGCGAAACCCGCCGCTGACGCGAAGAAATAAGCCAGGCGGGCACGCGCGGCGCGGTGTTTGCGCCCGGCGCGCGCGCGCTGGCTGCGCTCATTATCTGACGGCGAAAAAGCAGGAACCCGCGCCGCCGGTTCGGTAAAGAAACAGGGCGTTTGGCGGGCCTGCCGGCCTGGCTGCGTGCCGGGGTGATTCGGCAGAACCCGAGGCGCGAGCCGGGCAAGAAGATGCCCGGCGAGTGCGATACGGAAGCGAAGCGCCGCCTACAGCGTCTGCAGCCGATCCCCGCACTTGATCATTACGGTAAAGCCTTTCGCCTGCGTCTCGGCGACGATCTTGGCGATTCCGCCGCGTTTCCATGCGTCGGGCCGGTCGGGGCTGACGTAGAGCACCAGGTCGTCACCCTGGTTCGTTACGCCCATGACGACGCGCGATTTATCGGGCCGCAGTTCTAGCGCGAGCGGCTTGCCCCCGCGCTGGGTTTGCAGCCAGATGCACTCGTACACGCGGCAGGATTCGGGCCGGGTGTCGTAAATGCCGCAACCCGCCCCGATCGTGCAGTGCTGGCACCAAGTGTCCGCCGGCTTGTTCAGCTCCTGGATTTTCATGACCTTGCAGCAGGCGGTGCAGCCGTCACAGCTATGCATATTCATGCGCTCTTGGCAGTTTCCATTATTGTAGTGTGCGGCAGCAGAAGGGTGTTGGGACATTCCGATCTGCAATTGGACCAGTGCTGGCCGTCGCAGATTATTGACAAAACTCAAACCGGTGTCGTGTGCGACGGGTACGTTGTTGTAGACAACCGGGCCTTGGCGGGGTGACACGCAGATAGGGCACGGCGGCTTAGGGCCGGTTCATCCCGCTGGCGATATTGCCGGCTTCCGGCCGTAGGTTGGCGTTTTTTTGAGCGGCGTTTGGTCTATTGACTTTTGTTGCGTCAGTGCGCCTAATAACGGCAATAGGCAAAGCAGCTGAAACCCTGGCGCACGAATTTAGGCGGGCTGCAATTTGCCAAGGGAGATGGACGATGACGAGCAAAGCTCTGGTCTGCGTTTGCGCTCTTGCGTTTTCCCTGATGACCGCGTTCGCCGGCATCTGTTGGTCTCAAGACGAACATTTCGACATCGTTCGTTTCCAGATTGAAGGCAATACGCTATTGCCTGAAGCCGACGTGCAGGCTGCGGTAGCACCACTTGTAGGTCCCAAACGGGTGTACGGCGATATCCAGAAGGCGCTCGAAGCGCTCGAGAACGCCTATCGCCGAGCCGGTTTCAGCACGGTGCAGGTGTATGTGCCGGAACAGGAACTCACCAGTGGCGTGGTGCGTCTGCAGGTCACCGAAGGCGTCATCGGCAAGGTCGTGATCAGCGGCAACCGGCATTTCAGCGATGCCAACATCCGGGCGAGCCTGCCGGAACTGAAGGAAGGTCGCGCGCCCAATCTGCGCCAGATGTCGGAGGCGATTCAACTCGCGAACGAGAGCCCGGCGAAGAAAATCGGGGTGACCCTGGGTGTGAGCGAGGAAGAAGGCAAGGTCGACGCCAAAGTCTCGGTCACAGAAGAAAACCCGCAGCGGATCTTCGTCACTGCGGACTCCACCGGTACCGAGGCCACGGGCGTCTCGCGCGTAGGGGTTGCCTACCAGAACGCCAATCTCTTGAACCGCGATCAGACACTGACCCTGGCCTACACCGGTTCGGCCGACGCGCCGACGGGAGTGCGGGTCGATATATTCAGCTTGGGCTATCGCGTTCCGTTTTACGGGATCGGCGACAGTCTGGACCTGATCTACGGCAAGTCGAGCGTGAACACTCCCAGCACCTCGCCCACCCTGGGCGGGATGCTAGGCATCGTGGGTAAGGGCGATGTATTCGGCGTGCGCTGGAACCACTACTTTGCGCGCCGCGGCGAATACAGTTCGAAGCTGATTTTCGGATTTGATTACAAGTTCATCGATTCGACCTGCACCACGGCGGGTACGCCGGCAGGCATCGATCCGCCGACGCCGGCGATCGCGAGTTGCGTGCCTTATACCACGCGCCCGGTGAGTCTCACCTATACCGGCCAGCGGCAGGGTGCGGGCCATCTGTTCGAATATAGCATCGGCATTGCGCACAACTTTGCGCTGGGCTCGCAATACACCAATCTCGATGGCGCCACCGACCACTACTCCTATCTCACTTCGGGCAACCGGCCGACGCGCGACGATTTCAGTATCGTACGCCTGGGCGGGAGCTACCTTAGGGCGTTCCCATCGGACTGGCAGCTGCGTCTGGCCGCGAACGGCCAATACGCGGGTAATCCTGTGGTCGCGGCCGAGCAGCTGGGGCTCGCGGGTTCGACTGCCGTGCGCGGGTTCAACGAGCGCGCGGTCTCGGCCGACAGCGGTTACGTCGTGAATGCCGAGGTCTACACACCGGAACTGGTAAAAGCGACCGGCATGCGCGGCAGCCTGCGTGCACTGGTATTCTTCGACCTCGCGCACGGCTACAACCACAACGCGCCTGCGGGATCGCTCACGCCGGCTAATGTCGGCGTGGCCAGCGCAGGCGCGGGCCTGCGCTACGCCTTGGGTAAAGACGTCAGTCTGCGCTTCGACTTGGCGCAGGTGCTCGATGGTGGCCCGCCTGGAACCAAGGAGCAGGGCGACTGGCGCGGCCACTTCAATCTGATGATCGCGTTCTAGACCATGTGCATTGCCGGCGCGCCTGCAGTTGTCATGCCGAGCGCCGGGAGTAGGCTGCGATTCTGCAGGGCAGCAATCGCAAGCCGCGAAACATAGGGGGGTATACCATGCCCAATAATGCATCGACCCGTCTCCACGCACGCAAGCGCCTGATCGCTGCCGCGATTTCTGCCTGCTTCGCTTCGGCGCCGGCCTGGGCTAATCCCACCGCGCCTCAGGTGG
>JAJZUN010000353.1 GCA_021848555.1 Pseudomonadota bacterium
GACCGTCTCGATCCGCACGGATCCAGTTGTGCAGCGTCTGTTCCGCAATCCCCAGGATCTTCGCCGTCGCCGACATGCTCTGGCCAGCCTTGACCAGCCTGACTGCTTCCAGCTTGAACTCCAGCGTGTAGCGCGCCCTTGTTGCCTTCATCACTTCCGTTCTCCTTGCCTGTATTCAACCACTCAGCAAGGGATCCGGTTTCCAGGGGCAAGGTCACGCAACGCCCTCGCGCAGCTGCGCCAGTCAGCGCCGCGCAGCCTGTCCGAAGCGTGAAGAGAGTTCCTTCAGCTTGCTCGCGGATGCAGCATTTCCCTTCACCTGGCTGACCGTGTAGCTCCAGCGCGCGCCGATATCCTCCCCCGACACACAGATGTCCAGGGTATCTCCAGCCTTCACGCCGGAGAGCCCGGCCTGGCGGACCAGCTTGTGGGAACAAAAGATGTTCGCCGAGAACGCCTCGTGCGCAAGAAACAGATATCCATCTCCGACCTGCGCGACACACGCCGTCCAGTATTTTCCGCTCAATTCACGCAGGATTGCGTCGCGCGTCGCCGCATCGTTGAGGTCGCGCACCAGGTAACGCGAGCGCGCCGGAAGTTCCGCTCCGTCCGCATCCATGAATCGCCGCACCGTGTAGATCGGCGCATTGCTCTTGACGTTCTTCGTCAGCCCGAAGTAATTGGATTCGATCCCGACCTCGGCCACCAGAATCATGCCGGGATTCGCGTCGACGGGTAGTCGGCCGCGCTCGCAATAGACCCCGTCCGGAAAGAATTCGTTACTCAGGAACTCCCCCCCCAGCAGCGTCGCATCGTGCGGAAGCCGCAACTTCCAGGCCTGCCCCGCCAGCGCCTTCGCCGCCGCCTCGCGTGACCCGGCGGAGCCCAGTTGCGCGGCCCCGAAAATCCAGGCGTCGGAGTCTGCGGCCGTCAGTTCGCCGTCGGCGTCCGCCAGGCTCCAGGGCATGCCGGCGATCGAGATATTGAGCCGCAGCTGGATCCCGAGCGCCGGATGGAAGACGATGCGATCGTTTCCCTTGACCGCGAACGGCTCATTGACGAGGTACCTGGCGCGGAAAACGTAATGCTCATCCAGCAGTCCGATCGCGCTCGCCGACCAGAGTGCGTCCAGGATGTTCGACACCTGCGCCTTCTGCGCCGCGGCAATGCGCGCCTTCAGTTCAGCGATCTCGGTCAGAACGATTTTCCTGCCTTCCGCCTCGTTGGTGCTGGCCAGGGTCTCCAGAAGTCGGTCGACCCGTTCCTCGCCAGGCACCGGCTCCAGATAGGGCTTGATGTAATCGGCAAACTTGTCCTTGCCGATCGTCGGATCGCCCTGGCACTGCTCACGCAGCGCCTCCAGGATCTCGTCGATGCGCGGAAGTGCGGTCTTCGTGCTGTCCAGAATCTGTTCGTAGAAATATTTCGCGAATTCACTCCGCGCATCGCGAAAGATCTCGTGATCACAGCGGACCTTGGCCTCGTTGCCTGCCTTGAGGAAACTCGCGAAGCAGCTTTTCAATAACTCGATGCAATCGCGGGGTGTCCTCGACGTGTGGCGGATGAAGCATTCGTACGAGCTGATGAAATGCTCCGAATCGATCCCGATCGAACGATCTGCATTGAGCTTTCTCTCGTTCTTCGGGAAAAACGGGACGAAAACACTCAGCCAGAGGTCGTCGAAATCCGCGGGGCATGCATTCCCCGGCACGGCGGAGGCCAGCCGGCTCCGCAATACCTCTCGCAGATTGTGATGCGTCCATTCCGGCGTGGTGATGTAGGTCCTGTATTTAGTCTTGTTATTGGTCTCAAATTTCGTTTCGAATATATCATCACGCAGGAGCACGACCGGTTGAATGTCGAGCGCGGTGGCCTCGTTCCGGTTCTGATCCGCAAGCCAGCTGGTCGCCGCGAACAGGCTCTCAATAAGGTCCGCATAATCGTTCGAGTTGCTCTGCTTGTATTCCTCATCGAGTTGATCGAAGGCCACGACGACGCGCGGCTTCTGCTCCAGGCTCCGGTAGTAATTCACCAGTTCATCCTGCGTCGCCTGCAGATTCTCTGCGTCCGCACCCGCCTCCTTTTCGCGCTTGCGCAAGGTAGCCAGAAAGGATTTGATGAGCGGGATGACGTTGACCGGGGCCAGCGGCGTCAGGTTCGCGGCCGCCGACAGCGTCTCCAGCAGGGGGTGTTCAAAGAGGCTGTGCAGCATCGACACGGCCCGCGGAGCCTGCGAGACTCCCCGCAGGCCCTTCAGGTCTCGCAACCTCTTTTTCAGGCTCTCGGGCGTTTCCGGGTGGCGGGCGAGGATCGATAATGCAAGCGCGACGTAGAGGATGATCCAGAGCGGCTTGTATCGCGAATGCGTGAAGCCTGGCTCACGGAACTTGTAAAACTCCTGAAAGTTGAACTGGTCGAACGAGAAAACCTGCCCCACCGGCATTTCATGCAGCAACTGCTTTACGATCGCAGATTTCCCGACACCCTTCCTTCCGATGATCAGGCACTTCCGGCCGTCTCGAATCTCCTCGTATACGCGGGTATGCACGAAGGGCCCGCTATCGCGCGTCGCCTCTTGATCCCAGGCCTTGAGGCAGGCGCCAAGTGCGCTGCGATGGGGTGGTGTGTCGCCGATGACGCGGGTGATTTTTGCGCGGGGTCGCCCGTCTTCGGACGACAATCGTTCGAAGGCTACGTAGGCTCCGTCGGGGATCGGCGTCTCGGGCGTGATAAAATAGGTCCTGCCATTTTCCCCGTAGATCGATGGCTGCAGGTGCTGCTTTTCTCTGAATATTCCGTACATGGTTATGATTCTTGGTGATTGAAATCATCATGCCGCGCCCTGGGCCGGGCCCGGGCTTTCCCATTGCACGGCAGGAGTCAACGATGCTCGCCGGAAACCAGAATGCTCCCCAGTTTCCCCCTGATGTCGGGCCTGTCTCCATGCACGATGCTGCGGCAGATCGGAACGATCGTGTCCCACGGCAGGTGTTCCTCGCCGATCAGGATTTCCCCAAGGCATTCGGCCTGTTCCAGGATCGGCGCGAAGCGGATATTGAGGTGCCGCTCGTCGATGAAATCGGCAGTCGTCGCGATCAGCACCGCGGCACGGCCGTTGGCGAGTAGCCGATCCCAGCTCAGGGCTTCCGCCATGAAGGCACGCAATTCCGTGCTCATGCCGTTTCCCGAACGTGGATTGATGGCCTTGCAAGAGACCAGGATCAAGCGGTCTCCGGAGCGCGCCAGCGCATCCACCTCGAACATCGATGGCGCCTTGTCGTCCCCCCAGCGGATTTTTTGGCTGAAGTACCCTTCGTCGACGCCGGCATGCATCAGCGCGCAGTACAGGTATTCCTCCAGCCAATGCCCGCGCAGGTACAGGTCGACCTCATCGCCAGCGTGCCGCGGATCGAGGCAAAAGCGGCGTCCGGAGTTATCCAGGCGCTTGATCCATTGCTGCTCGATCAGCGGTCCGATGATTTCAGCCAGTGCCCCATCGGCGCCCGGCAAGGTCGGCTCCCGCTGCGCATGGAAAAGATGCATGCGCAACCGGTTGTACGCCTCGTAGCGTATGGCGAGGAGTTGCGAGAGCGGCAACCTCTCGCGTGCCCGCCGTGCGTCCCCCGGGGGGCCGAATAAACCGGCGCGGCTCTCTGCCAGAAGTTGGCGGATGGAAGTCATGCGGGTTGTCAAGGTCTTCGTCGGAGGAAGGAATCCGGGCTTCGCGCCGCTCACCCATCCTGCGCGCGCCGTAATACATCGGGTCTGCGGCATATGCCCGCTGCTGGCGATCGGCAACTTCTCCGGAGAAACCATGGCGCCAGCGGGACAAACAGGATAGCACTGCGTCCTTTGATTCAGCCTGGTCTGTCCGGAGTAGTGGATAGCGTGCCGTGCCGATTCGCTTCCCGGCCGGCCGATACCCACGCAGACGATGCACAAGGCGGGCGGACTCTCGGTTCGGGAAATCGGGACCTTCGCTCCGGGATCGACGATGCGACGGATTCTCCGGAACGGGCTGCGGTGTCGGCCCTGTGGTCCGTTGAACGGTGCGGCGCGGGGAACTCGGTTGCAACCCAGACCGGGGCGATCTCCTTCCTCTCCCTCGCCTGCCGGCAAGCCTGCCGAACCGCTGCGCGGCGCGCCTTTACAATCGAGCCACCTTGGTTGCCAACGCCGCACCCGCCGCGGGTGCGCAGATCTGTCATCCCCAAACGAACGAGCTTGCTGTTCGCGCTGCTGCTGGTGGGCGCCCTGACCGCCTGTGCTGCGCCCGGCACGGCGCCCGGCACGCCGCCTGCGCCGCGCGCGCA
>JAJZUN010000354.1 GCA_021848555.1 Pseudomonadota bacterium
GACAACTATCCTCGACGAAGGACCATATGGCGCCAGGGAGTTGAAGTGCTCTCAGTCACGATTTCTCGGGCTCATCTGGCCGGTCCGTGTTCTCCTCTCCCATATCCTCCATAGCGGCAGCACGGGGATCCTCCATAGCGGCAGCACGGGCATCCAATTCTGCCGCGAGTTGCACAAGCATGATCCGGTCCCGGTGACTAGTCACTTTGAGCGCCAACTGGCGATAGCGCTCTGCTCGCCGACGTAGTGCTCGATGGGGCATTGGTGCCGCTTCCTCAGCAGGGCAACGAATGAGTTATGTAGAAATTTGTCAGGCATTCTTTGACCTAAATCAAACTGATGGCGGATCAAAAAATCTCTGGTGCTGCGACGCAGATGAGCCAGCCGCGCAGCAAAGACACTGATGATGTCTTTCTCGGGGAGGGGAGGCGCAACCAGGTGCAGCCGACGTTCCATGGCGTCGAGGTGCGCCATCATGGTTGCACAGGCGCCCTCGCGGTCGCCTGCGACGATCCGCTCGGCAATCGCCGGGTGGGCATCCGGCGAGCAGTCCTGTCCGCCCCGAGGCTCAAAAGCGGCGATGATCAGCGAGGTGCGCAGCACCAGTTCCTCCAGGAATCGTGCCAGGACCATGTTGCCCGCCAACCGGCCAAGCAGCGCATGGAAGTCGCCGGTGAGGGAAAGCCTGTCCCAGCGGTCATCGTGGCCGTGCGCCGCCTCCTTCGCGCCATGCGCCCGCAGGGCTGCGATCCCGTCATCGTCCAGCCGTCGAACAAGCTCCGTCACAATAGCCGCTTCCAGGAAGCGGCGCGTCGCGAACACCTGCCGGGCTTCCTCTACGGTTGGCGAGGCGACGAACGCCCCGCGATTGGGGTAGAGCGTCAGCACATTGCGCGACCCGAGATGCGCCAGCACCTGCTCTTCCGTGTACGTCCGGCCACGATCCCGCAGCACCTCGGCCAGCGATCGCTTCCGCTTCCGCGCATTCGCAGCGTGGGCCACGATCATCAGATTGTCCGGCACATCGCCGACGCTGTTGACCACCCAGTCGAGCGACGGACTTTCCGCCGTCACGCGGCGATTGCCGCGATGGTAATTGAGCCGCACACCAGTGAGCGGGCAGTACACGATGGTGCGGGCCAGATCGAGGACGTCCTGGATCGTAATGGCGAACTCCAACCCCTTCCTCCTTGCACGCCGATGCACATTCCAGTAGCTGGCATAAGACCACTCGTAGAATGCGCGTTCCGGCTGGTAATAGTACCGCATACGCCGCTGCGGCGCCTTGACGTGCACAATGTCGTCGTACTGACGCGATCGGCCCGCCGTAATTTCCAAGAATCTGTAGTCATCCACTCGAATGTCTCTCTGCAACGCTTGAACACGCCGGTATTAACTCCGGACAGAATTGCTTATGCGGACGCCCCTGATTCGGTGTACATGGTCCTTCCGCCAGACGAACGTGATGCGTGAACATAACGCATGCGGATTTTGCTTGTCCGTTGCGTTCGCGGTCGCCATCCTCAACTACGCGACGGGTCAGCCCGGCGTCATCCTTAACCGCTGGAGCCGATTTCGATGCATCATGAGAGCATCGCGTCCCCGCCTACCCGAAGCATGGAGGCGATCGACGCGCTGTACCACCAGACGCTGCACCATCTGACACTGAGCACCGGCCACGGTCTCGACGTGCCGTGCACGACCATCGACACGCTGCTGACCATGGAGATGATCCGGCTGGCCCGGACCGGCGGACCGATCCGTGGCATGCCGGGCTGGCATCTGTTCGTGTTGCCGATTCCCGATGCCGAGGGACGGACGCAGCGTGGCGGCGGTTTCTTTCAGTGTGCGAGCGAGCCGGGTCAGTCTCAGATGCCGGCGATCCAGGCACTCGCTTGCTGGTCCGAGGATTGTCAACCCTACGCGTGGCGCTTCGCGAAGGAAATGTATGAGATGATGCGCGCCATTCCCGGCGGACAGCGGATGCCGCCTGCTCCCGCGCTGCCGCCGCCGTTGCCCTGGCTGTGTGTCATCTTCACGCCGTTCATTGAGCAGGTGCGACCCGCTGACCTGCGGCGTTTCGGACAGGTGGAGCAGGCCGTCACGCTTGCGATGATGATGAACGACCTCGCCTGATGCGCCGCGATGCGTTGCGTCACGATTCGCGCACTCCCCCGCTGACGACCACACGGCAGGCGGACGTCATTGAGCAGGGCCTGTCGGTCACCGTCGATGCTCACGACGACCTCAGCAGTTGGGCGTTCAGCGACGGCTCGGCTGGCGTCGTCATCCTGAACCGCCGTGGCACGCGCCAGATGGGCGAAGCACTGGCCAAGGACAACGACATGAGCCACGTGGTGGAATGTGTGTCCGGGCACGTGCTCGCGTTGTTCCGCTGCGATCATGGCAGCGACGCACTCGGCGAGCGTGTCCTGTCACCGGCGGTCTGCAACGACAACGTCGAGCAGTTCCTGCGCCTGCATCTCACCAGCCAGCAGCGGACAGACATCGTCACTGCGATCAAGGCCGCCCGCAAGCCCCGCCTTACGACGGCCACGTAGATCACCTGACCCCGCCGCCGGCGATCCCGGCTTCGCGGATGTCGTCAGCGGACATCGCCAGCGCCAGATCAGGTGCCCAGTGCCAGTGCCGTGTGTGCCAGCCATGCGGGACGAAATGTCTTCTATTAAGGTGTTTTCGTCCCACACGGCTTCGACGGCATGAAGCCGCCATGGCTGCGGAAAAATATCGCGCTGTCGGTGACGTGGCGGGCATATTGGGGGCACCGGCTTGGCGTTTCTAGCGGGACGGACAATCGGTGCGTCCCATCAGTCTGACATCCCGGTGGCCTGCACTGCGAAATCCCGCTAGGTCCGCTAGCCTAGCGGGATTTCTCATTTGGACACAGTGCATTGCAGACGATCCGATTTGTTGACGGCCTATGCGGGGCCGGGAAGACATATGCCGCGTCACATCATGCGATGGCCATGACGCCACGTGGCAACAAATACCTGGTCGTACAGCCAACCCGCGAACTGATCGAGCAGACTCGGGACATCTGCATTGCCAGTAATCCAGACATCCCGGTACGGGCCATTCACGGCGGCATCGATGACAACGTGACGGCGGAGATCATCGCCCACAGCAAGGCGGCGAAGCCGGGCGGGGCGGCCGAGGCAGCGACGGAGCACGCACGCAAGGTGACCCGATCGGATAGGTCTCCAGCATGCACTGTGGCCTCCAGCGCGGCGACGAGATCGGCCTCGCAACCCTGCTCCTGCGCGAGCGCCACCGGCTGATCATGCTGTCGCAGGCGCGGCGGGTCGGGCCTGCGGCAAGCAGCGGGTCCCAGAGGTGGCCGCAACTGCGTCCGCTCGGCAGCGCCGGCGCGGCGGCGGGCGGCCTTGGCTTCCCCGACCACCTCCTCGGAGACGAGGCGATAGCTGGCGAGGCCGTCGGAGTCGCGCTGCCGCGCAGCAGCAGCGCCTGATGCAACCGCTCCTTTAGATGGCTGTGCGCCGCCTCGATGGCTCCGTTCTCGGGCGCCTCGCCGAGCGTGTTGCGGGTCGGCTGTATGCCGCAATGGGTGCACAGCGCATCTTAGCGCCGCGTGTAATCGATGGCAGCGTCGCGGCTGAGATTGCGGAAGGCGGCCGAGAGACTGTCGCTGCGGTGCTCGGCAGGCGCGCCGCCGAACGCCCCATAGCCCGTCCTGCACTCCTTCAGCCAGGGGCGGAAGCTCTCGTCGCTGAACAGCACATGCACGTGCTGCCAGTCGGAGGAGGCAAGGCCAAAGTGATAGAGCCGGTGCGCGAGCGGTTCGCCCGCGATGGTGACGCCGAGCGCGCTGGCATCGGTGAAGTCGGGCAGGCCCTTGCGCGGCGACAATCAGGATGGTTGGCGTCCTCATCCAGATCGTTGCGCTACAGGCCCTGGCGTCCGGGCGGATGGTCCTGGCTAACGATCATGCGTCCCGGACCGTGCAGCCCCGCGAGTGAGCACCCGCCGCTCCAGGTGCGTGTCATAAGGAAATGGGCCGCGAGGCGGGCTAGGCCGCGCTCGATCGGCTGCCGCTCGAAGGCCGAGCGTGCCAGCGAGCGGGCGATCTGTCCCCGCTGACGACTGATCGCCTCGCTGTTGCCCTTCCCCGCGAGAAGGATCGCAAGGCGGCTGATGGTCGGACGGAACAGGAATTGCTCGCTGAGCGGTTCTCCCCACCAAAAGCCAGGGCCGAACGAGACATCGGTCACCCAGCCATGGATGTTTTCGGAGACCTTGGCAGCCCGATCGGGATACCAGAAGGGCACTGCTGC